>CAJPPL010000001.1:0-275883 GCA_905372585.1 Streptococcus oralis | reverse complement strand
AGAACGCCGGAAGTAGTTGGGGGTTGCCCCCTGTGAGATATGGAAGTCGCTTAGCAGAATAGGAAGTTTAGAGACTTCCTTTTTGGGAGTTTAGCTCAGCTGGGAGAGCATCTGCCTTACAAGCAGAGGGTCAGCGGTTCGATCCCGTTAACTCCCATAGGTCCCGTAGTGTAGCGGTTATCACGTCGCCCTGTCACGGCGAAGATCGCGGGTTCGATTCCCGTCGGGACCGTTTAAGATAACGGAAGTTATTTTAGACTCGTTAGCTCAGTTGGTAGAGCAATTGACTTTTAATCAATGGGTCACTGGTTCGAGCCCAGTACGGGTCATATTTGCGGGTTTGGCGGAATTGGCAGACGCACCAGATTTAGGATCTGGCGCTTAACGGCGTGGGGGTTCAAGTCCCTTAACCCGCATAATAGAAATCAGCCGGCTTAGCTCAGTTGGTAGAGCATCTGATTTGTAATCAGAGGGTCGCGTGTTCAAGTCATGTAGCCGGCATTTTTTTATATAGAATAAGAGGTCGATGCGAACGTAGTTCAGTGGTAGAACACCACCTTGCCAAGGTGGGGGTCGCGGGTTCGAATCCCGTCGTTCGCTTAGAGAGGCCGGGGTGGCGGAACTGGCAGACGCACAGGACTTAAAATCCTGCGATTGGTAACGATCGTACCGGTTCGATTCCGGTCCTCGGCATATAATGATGAGCACCCTTAGCTCAACTGGATAGAGTACCTGACTACGAATCAGGCGGTTAGAGGTTCGACTCCTCTAGGGTGCATTAAGTGAATAACTTAAGTTCGGGAAGTAGCTCAGCTTGGTAGAGTACTTGGTTTGGGACCAAGGTGTCGCAGGTTCGAATCCTGTCTTCCCGATTGATTACGAGGATACTTAAAGGTATCTTTTTTTATTTACTAAGGAGATTCTGAGAGTCTTCTTTTTTGTTTACGGAACAAATTTGTGTAAACTAGCAGTGCTTAAGGAATGGTACTAGTCATATATTTTCTTTAATTATGGTAAAATAGTAAGAGAATAATGTGAGGAAAATGAATGTCAAGTAAGTTTGAAATTTTAATGAATCAACTAGGAATTTCTGATCAATTGAGACGGGATCCTGCTCTTGTTGATGCCAGAATTGAGCGTGTTGTGGTTCATAAAATTAGTAAGATTTGGGAATTTCATTTTGTATTTTCTAATATTTTACCGATTGAAATCTTTTTAGAGTTAAAGAATGGGCTTAGTGAAGAATTTTCTAAAACAGGCAATCGAGCTGTTTTCGAAATCAAGGTTCTCTCTCAAGAATTTTCAAATGAACTCTTGCAGGCCTACTATAGAGAGGCTTTTTCTGAAGGTCCATGTGCAAGTCAGGGGTTTAAATCTCTTTACCAGAATTTAAATGTTCGTGCGGAGGGAAATCAACTCATTATTGAAGGTTCAGAGGCGATTGATAAGGAGCACTTTAAGAAGAATCATCTTCCTAATTTGGCAAAGCAACTCGAAAAGTTTGGTTTTCCAGCTTTTGTATGCCAAATAGAAAAGAATGATGCTCTTACACAAGAGCAGGAGGAAGCCTTCCATACGGAGAATGAACAGATTGTTCAAACTGCCAATGAGGAAGCGCTCCGGGCTATGGAGCAACTGGAACAAATGGCTCCTCCTCCAGTAGAAGAGAAGCCAGCCTTTGATTTTCAGGCTAAAAAGGCTGCGGCCAAGCCTAAACTAGATAAGGCTGAAGTTACCCAGATGATCGACGTGACGACTGAGGAAAATCGCCTGGTCTTTGAAGGGGTCGTTTTTGATGTGGAGCATAAGGTGACCAGAACTGGTCGCGTTTTGATCAATTTTAAAATGACGGATTACACTTCAAGTTTTTCAATGCAAAAATGGGTTAAGAATGAAGAAGAAGCTCAGAAGTTTGACATCATTAAGAAGAATTCTTGGCTCCGAGTTCGTGGGAATGTGGAGATGAATAACTTCACCCGTGATTTGACCATGAACGTCCAGGATGTGCAGGAAGTTGTTCACTATGAGCGGAAGGATTTGATGCCAGAAGGTGAGCGTCGGGTTGAGTTTCATGCTCATACCAACATGTCGACCATGGATGCTCTACCAGAGATAGAGGAGATCGTTGCGACAGCTGCTAAGTGGGGACACAAGGCGGTTGCCATCACGGACCATGGGAATGTTCAATCTTTCCCACACGGCTATAAGGCGGCCAAGAAAGCTGGAATCCAGCTGATCTATGGAATGGAAGCCAATATTGTGGAGGACCGTGTCCCTATCGTTTACAACGAAGTGGAGATGGACTTGTCAGAAGCTACCTATGTGGTTTTTGACGTGGAAACGACGGGGCTTTCAGCCATCTATAATGACCTGATTCAGGTTGCGGCTTCTAAGATGTATAAGGGGAATGTTATTGCCGAATTTGATGAATTTATCAATCCTGGGCATCCATTATCAGCCTTTACTACTGAGTTGACAGGAATTACAGATGATCATATCAAAAATGCTAAACCACTGGAACAAGTTTTGCAAGAATTCCAAGAATTTTGCAAGGATACAGTCTTAGTCGCCCACAATGCTACCTTTGACGTTGGTTTTATGAATGCCAACTATGAGCGTCATGGTCTGCCTAAGATTAGCCAGCCAGTCATCGATACGCTGGAGTTTGCTAGAAATCTCTATCCTGAGTATAAACGTCATGGTTTGGGGCCTTTGACTAAGCGTTTTGGTGTAGCACTTGAACACCACCACATGGCCAACTACGATGCGGAAGCTACTGGTCGTTTGCTTTTCATCTTTATCAAAGAGGTAGCAGAAAAACATGGTGTGACTGATTTAGCTAGACTCAACATTGATTTGATTAGTCCAGACTCTTATAAAAAAGCTCGGATCAAGCATGCGACTATCTATGTCAAGAATCAAGTTGGTTTAAAAAATATTTTTAAGCTGGTTTCTTTGTCCAATACCAAGTACTTTGAAGGGGTGCCACGGATACCGAGAACAGTTCTAGATGCCCATCGAGAAGGATTGATTTTAGGGTCAGCTTGCTCTGAGGGTGAAGTTTTTGATGCTGTCGTTTCCCAAGGTGTGGATGCGGCGGTTGAGGTGGCCAAGTATTATGACTTTATCGAGGTCATGCCACCAGCCATCTATGCGCCATTGATTGCAAAAGAGCAAGTCAAGGATATGGAGGAGCTCCAGACCATTATCAAGAGTTTGATAGAGGTTGGGGACCGTCTTGACAAGCCTGTTCTAGCTACGGGAAATGTCCACTATATCGAACCGGAAGAAGAGATTTACCGTGAAATTATCGTCCGTAGTTTGGGACAGGGGGCTATGATTAACCGGACCATTGGTCACGGTGAACATGCCCAGCCAGCTCCTCTTCCGAAGGCTCATTTTAGAACGACTAATGAGATGTTGGATGAATTTGCTTTCTTGGGAGAAGATTTAGCACGCAAATTAGTTATTGAAAACACCAATGCCTTGGCAGATATCTTTGAACCTGTTGAGGTTGTTAAGGGTGACTTGTACACTCCTTTCATCGATAAGGCTGAAGAAACGGTTGCTGAGCTGACCTATAAGAAAGCTTTTGAGATTTATGGAAATCCGCTGCCAGATATTGTTGATTTGCGGATTGAAAAAGAATTAACATCCATACTGGGGAATGGATTTGCCGTGATTTACCTGGCTTCCCAGATGCTGGTACAACGTTCCAATGAACGGGGCTACTTGGTGGGTTCTCGTGGATCTGTCGGTTCCAGTTTCGTTGCGACCATGATCGGGATTACGGAGGTCAATCCTCTCTCCCCTCACTATGTCTGTGGTCAGTGTCAGTACAGCGAGTTTATCACCGATGGTTCTTATGGTTCAGGTTTTGATATGCCTAATAAGGACTGTCCAAACTGTGGCCACAAACTCAGCAAAAATGGGCAGGATATTCCGTTTGAGACCTTCCTTGGTTTTGATGGAGATAAGGTTCCCGATATTGACTTGAACTTTTCGGGGGAAGATCAGCCTAGCGCCCACTTGGATGTGCGTGATATCTTTGGTGAGGAATATGCCTTCCGTGCAGGAACAGTTGGTACGGTGGCTGCCAAGACTGCCTATGGATTTGTCAAGGGCTATGAGCGTGATTACGGGAAGTTCTATCGTGATGCAGAGGTGGAACGCCTTGCTCAAGGTGCTGCTGGTGTCAAGCGGACTACAGGACAACACCCGGGAGGAATCGTTGTTATTCCTAACTATATGGATGTCTACGACTTTACGCCTGTTCAGTATCCAGCGGATGACGTGACGGCTGAATGGCAGACTACCCACTTTAACTTCCACGATATCGATGAGAACGTCCTCAAACTCGATGTGCTGGGTCATGATGATCCGACCATGATTCGGAAACTGCAGGACTTGTCTGGGATTGACCCTAATGAAATTCCTATGGATGATGAAGGTGTCATGGCCCTCTTTTCTGGGACTGATGTGCTTGGGGTGACGCCGGAGCAAATCGGAACGCCGACAGGTATGCTGGGGATTCCAGAATTTGGAACCAACTTTGTACGTGGGATGGTCGATGAAACGCATCCGACGACCTTTGCGGAATTGCTTCAGTTGTCTGGATTATCCCACGGTACTGATGTGTGGTTGGGAAATGCCCAGGATTTGATCAAGCAAGGGATTGCGGACCTATCAACCGTTATCGGTTGTCGGGACGATATCATGGTTTACCTCATGCATGCTGGTCTTGAACCTAAGATGGCCTTTACCATCATGGAACGGGTACGTAAGGGCTTGTGGTTGAAGATCTCCGAAGAGGAGAGAAATGGCTATATCGAAGCCATGAAGGCCAATAAGGTGCCAGAGTGGTATATCGAATCCTGTGGAAAAATCAAGTATATGTTCCCTAAGGCCCATGCGGCAGCCTACGTTATGATGGCCTTGCGTGTAGCCTACTTCAAGGTTCACCATCCCATTTATTATTACTGTGCTTACTTCTCTATCCGCGCCAAGGCCTTTGATATCAAGACCATGGGTGCGGGCTTGGATACCATTAAGCGTAGAATGGAAGAAATCGCTGAAAAACGGAAGAATAATGAAGCCTCTAATGTGGAGATTGACCTCTATACCACTCTTGAGATTGTCAATGAGATGTGGGAACGTGGTTTTAAGTTTGGCAAGTTAGATCTCTATCGTAGTGATGCGACTGAATTCATCATCGACGGAGATACTCTTATCCCACCATTTGTAGCAATGGATGGTCTGGGAGAAAACGTTGCCAAGCAACTGGTACGAGCGCGTGAAGAGGGCGAATTCCTCTCTAAGACAGAACTCCGCAAGCGTGGCGGACTGTCATCTACCTTGGTTGAAAAGATGGATGAAATGGGGATTCTCGGCAATATGCCAGAGGATAACCAGTTGAGTTTGTTTGATGAGTTTTTCTAAAATATAGAAAGAGGTTTTTATGAAACTTACCATTTCCGCTCAGGATAAGCCAGCGCAAAAGGTGTTTGATTACCAGCTGGATCTTGACCCTGATACGATTTTGAAAATGACCGCTTTGATTTGTGGTACTGTGGCAGTAGTTAGCCTGCTGTCCTTGTTTAAAGAGAAATAACAAAAGAAAAGGAAGAATAGAATGGTTTTACCAAATTTTAAAGAAAATCTAGAAAAATATGCGAAATTATTGGTTGCGAATGGAATTAACGTGCAACCTGGTCACACCTTGGCTCTTTCTATTGATGTGGAGCAAAGTGAGTTGGCGCATTTGATCGTGAAAGAAGCTTATGCCTTGGGTGCACATGAGGTCATCGTTCAGTGGACAGATGATGTCATCAACCGTGAGAAATTCCTCCACGCGCCGATGGATCGTCTGGACAATGTGCCAGAATACAAGATTGCTGAGATGAACTATCTCTTGGAAAACAAGGCTAGCCGTCTCGGTGTCCGTTCATCTGATCCAGGTGCATTGAACGGAGTGGATGCGGACAAGCTTTCAGCTTCTGCAAAAGCGATGGGACTCGCTATGAAGCCAATGCGTATCGCAACGCAATCCAACAAGGTTAGCTGGACTGTAGCAGCCGCTGCTGGACTTGAATGGGCTAAGAAAGTCTTTCCAAATGCTACGAGCGATGAAGAAGCAGTTGATCTTCTTTGGGATCAAATCTTCAAAACTTGCCGTGTCTACGAAGAAGATCCTGTTAAAGCTTGGGAAGAGCATGCTGCTATCCTTAAGAGCAAGGCAGAAATGCTCAATAAAGAACAATTCTCAGCCCTTCACTACACAGCACCGGGAACTGATTTGACACTTGGTTTACCTAAGAACCACGTTTGGGAATCAGCTGGTGCTATCAATGCACAGGGGGAAGGATTCTTGCCAAATATGCCGACAGAGGAAGTCTTTACTGCTCCTGACTTCC
Source organism: Streptococcus oralis (assembly GCA_905372585.1). Taxonomy (GTDB): domain Bacteria; phylum Bacillota; class Bacilli; order Lactobacillales; family Streptococcaceae; genus Streptococcus; species Streptococcus oralis_CJ. The sequence goes on along the minus strand of CAJPPL010000001.1, from coordinate 269,470 downwards.
GTCGTGCAGATGGGTATGTAACCTCTACAAAACCACTTAGCTACAATGGTAATATCATCGAAGGTATTAAGGTAACCTTCAAGGACGGTCAAATCGTGGATATTTCAGCTGAGAAGGGTGATCAGGTCATGAAGGACCTTGTCTTTGAAAATGCGGGTGCGCGTGCCTTGGGTGAATGTGCCTTGGTACCAGATCCAAGCCCAATTTCTCAGTCAGGCATTACCTTCTTTAACACACTTTTCGATGAGAATGCTTCAAACCACTTGGCTATCGGTGCAGCCTATGCGACTAGCGTTGTTGGTGGAGCGGAGATGCGCGAAGAGGAGCTTGAAGCTGCAGGGCTTAACCGTTCAGATGTTCACGTGGACTTTATGATTGGTTCGAATCAAATGGATATCGATGGTATCCGTGAGGATGGAACACGCGTACCACTCTTCCGCAATGGAGATTGGGCAATTTAAGGAGAAGCTATGCTTGGAAGTATGTTTGTTGGTCTCCTAGTGGGACTCTTGGCAGGTGCTTTAACCAATCGCGGAGAAAGCATGGGATGCTTTGGGAAAATGTTTCTCGGCTGGATTGGTGCTTCTTTGGGGCACCTGCTCTTTGGAACTTGGGGTCCAAACCTAGCGGGGATAGCTATTGTTCCAGCTGTTTTAGGTGCTATGGTTGTCTTAGCTATTTTCTGGAGACGAGGAAGTTAATTTCTTAAATCTGATACTCAATGAAAATCAAAGAGCAAACTAGGAAACTAGCCGCAGGCTGCTCAAAGCACTGCTTTGCGGTTGTAGATAGAACTGACGAAGTCAGCTCAAAACACTGTTTTGAGGTTGCAGATGGACGTTGACGCGGTTTGAAGAGATTTTTGAAGAGTATGAAACGAAAAGGAGGTTGGTCATTGTACCAGCCTCCTTTTGAGTATGATATAATAGTTCTATGAGATTAGATAAATTTTTAGTTGCCTGCGCTGTAGGGAGTCGGACGGAGGTAAAAAACTTGCTCAAGGCTGGACGCGTGACGGTCAATGGCAAGAAAGAAAAATCAGCAAAATTGCAAATAAATGAAGAAAAAGACGAAATTCGCTTTGATGGTCAAGTGCTAGAGTACGAGGAGTTTGTCTACTACATGATGAACAAGCCCCAAGGAGTCATTTCAGCGACTGAGGATTCTAAACACAGAACAGTGTTGGACTTGTTGGATGATATTGCTCGGACCAAGGAAGTTTTTCCAGTAGGGCGCTTGGATATTGATACGCATGGTCTTCTGCTCTTGACCAATGACGGCCAGCTTGCCCATTCTCTTCTTTCGCCTAAACGTCATGTGGATAAGACTTATCTAGCTCAAGTCAAAGGTATTATGACCCAAGAAGATGTGGAGACATTTGCCAAGGGCATTCCGCTCAAAGACTTTACCTGTCAGCCTGCTAGACTGGAGCTTGTATCGGTAGATCCAGAAAAAAATCAAAGTCTGGTTCGTGTGACCATTGCTGAAGGTAAGTTTCATCAGGTCAAACGCATGGTGGCATACTGTGGCAAGGAAGTGGTGGACCTACAACGTTTGACGATGGGGACTCTAGTTTTGGATGAGAACTTAGAACGAGGAGAATGGCGTCGCCTGACCAGGGAGGAGTTAGAGAATCTCCTTGCTAGTATTGCTTAGTTTGGATTATGTTAGAAAAGGTGAGGAGAATGTCCTTGCCTTTTTCGTTTTTCAGTTGCTTCCTTTGTGAAAAGAGTTATAATAGACAGTAGAATAAAAGGAGGAATCTATGAACGCGATTCAAGAATCATTTACAGATAAACTATTTGCTAACTATGAAGCAAATGTCAAATACCAAGCGATTGAAAATGCTGCCAGCCACAACGGAATTTTTGCAGCCCTAGAACGTCGCCAAAGCCATGTAGACAATACACCTGTTTTCTCATTGGATTTGACCAAGGACAAGGTTACTAACCAGAAAGCCTCTGGTCGTTGCTGGATGTTTGCAGCTCTCAACACCTTCCGCCACAAACTCATCTCTCAATACAAACTGGAAAACTTTGAGTTGTCACAAGCCCACACTTTCTTCTGGGACAAGTACGAGAAATCCAACTGGTTCTTGGAGCAAGTCATTGCAACTGCAGACCAAGACTTGACGAGCCGCAAGGTTAGCTTCCTACTCCAAACACCCCAACAAGACGGTGGTCAGTGGGATATGGTCGTTGCCCTCTTTGAGAAATACGGTGTCGTTCCCAAGTCAGTTTATCCTGAGTCTATCTCATCTAGCAATAGCCGTGAGCTCAATGCCATCCTCAAAAAATTGCTTCGTCAAGATGCCCAAATCTTGCGTGACTTGCTCGCTTCTGGTGCAGACCAAGCGACTGTTCAAGCTAAGAAAGAAGACCTCTTGCAAGAAATCTTTAACTTCCTTGCTATGTCACTAGGACTTCCACCACGTAAATTTGACTTTGCTTATCGCGATAAGGATGATAACTACCAAAGTGAAAAGGGGATTACTCCACAAGAGTTTTACAAGAAATATGTCAATCTTCCTCTGGAAGATTATGTTTCGGTTATCAATGCTCCGACTGCTGACAAGCCTTACGGCAAATCTTATACAGTTGAGATGTTGGGGAATGTGGTTGGTAGCCGTGCAGTTCGCTACATCAACGTTCCAATGGAGCGCTTGAAAGAATTGGCGATTGCCCAAATGCAAACAGGTGAGACTGTTTGGTTTGGTTCAGATGTCGGCCAGCTCAGCAACCGCAAAGCTGGAATCCTTGCGACTGATGTTTATGACTTTGAATCAAGCATGGATATCCAACTTACTCAAGACAAGGCTGGACGTTTGGACTACAGCGAAAGCTTGATGACCCACGCCATGGTCTTGACAGGTGTTGATTTGGATGAAAATGGCAAGTCAACCAAGTGGAAGGTTGAAAACTCATGGGGAGACAAGGTCGGTGCAGATGGTTACTTTGTTGCCTCAGACGCTTGGATGGATGAATACACCTATCAAATCGTTGTCCGTAAGGAATTGCTGACAGCAGAAGAACAAGCTGCTTATGAAGCAGAACCAATCGTGTTAGCACCATGGGATCCAATGGGAGCCTTGGCAGAATAAAGCATAAAGAAAAGAGGTTAGGGAAATCCTAGCTTCTTTTTTTAGTCCTTCTTAAAGTGGGGATAAATGATGCTTGCCAAGGGAGTTCTTCTTATTTTGAGTCTTTAAGTGACAGAGAAAAAGATATGTGTTACTATAGTAGTACAAAAGGATATTGGAGTAGAAATGAAGTATTTAAGCAGTCAAGACATCAAGGATCGTCAACGAAATATCAGCGACATTAAACCCTATAAAACAACCAAGGAAATCGTCGTTTCAAATATCTTTACCTTCTTTAATGCCATGAACTTGGCTCTGGCAGTTCTGGTAGCCACAACCTTGCGATTTGAAAATATGCTCTTTTTAGGTGTGATTGCTATCAATACAGGCATCGGGATTTTCCAAGAAGTGCGTTCAAAAAATGCTTTAGAAAAACTAAGTTTGCTTGGTAAAAGTAAGTACAAAGTCAATCGAGATGGTCAAACGATTGAGATTGATCCAGAGGACATCGTACTAGGGGAGTATCTGCATCTCAATCTGGGTGATCAGGTGCCTGTCGATGCGGAAGTCCTTGAAGGGAATATTGAGGTGGATGAGTCCTTGCTGACGGGTGAGAGTGATTCTGTCTTTAAAACGGTTGGTGACCAGCTGATGAGCGGAAGCAATGTCGTTAGCGGTACTTGTCTGGTTACGGCAACGGCGGTCGGACCCGATAGTTATATCAACAAACTCGCAAAATCCAGCAAGGAATTCAAAAAATACCCTTCTCAACTACGCGATTACATGGATAAGATTTTAAAAATCGTCTCGATCTTACTGGTGCCAGTTGCGATTCTGCTCTATGTCAGAGGTTTTAGTCTAGGACGGTCTTATGTTGAGATTGTTTTAGGAAGTTCTGGTGCCTTGGTCGGTATGATTCCAGAGGGCTTGATTCTCTTGGTTAGCGTCTCCCTAGCGGTAGCGGCCATGAAGCTGGCCCAAAAGAAGGTTCTGGTGCAAGAGCTATACTGTGTAGAGACCTTGGCGCGGGTAGATGTTCTTTGTTTTGATAAGACAGGTACCATCACTACGGGGAATATGAAGGTCCAAGAAATGGATGCTAATGTGGCAGAGAAACTCTCGACTTATCTAGCCTATTTTGACGATGAAAATGCAACTTCGCGCGCTCTGAAGACTTACTTAACCTGTGAGAAAAAGTGGGAAGTTCAAGAAGTCGGTGCCTTTTCAAGCAAAAACAAGTATTCTTTTGTCCAAGTAAAAGAGGGTGGGACCTATTTCTTCGGAGCCTGTGAGTTTCTAGGCTTTACCCAGCCGATGGATGCCTACTATGAACATCTAAAACAGCAAGGTTTTCGGATCTTAACACTCGCTCATAGCAAGGACCAGATTACGAGTCCAGCCAATATGGAACTACTAGGCCACGTCGTTTTGTCAGATGAGATTAAGGACAATACCAAGGAAACCTTTGACTATTTCGAATCTCAAGGTGTTGAAGTGAAGATTATCAGTGGTGATAATCATGTGGCTGTATATGGGGTGGCTCGTAAGGCAGGTTTTAAGGAAGAAGCCCGTGCGATTGATATGACCAAGGTGAGTGAACAAGATTTTGAAAGAGTGGTCTTGGAACATGAAATCTTTGGACGTGTGACACCTGAACAGAAAGAAAAGATGGTATCTATTTTGCAAAATGCTGGTAAAACAGTTGCAATGAGTGGTGACGGGGTCAATGATGTTCTGGCTCTCAAGAAAGCAGATATCAGCTTTGCTATGAAGGGTGCTACGAGTGCAGCCAAAAGTGTGTCCAATATTGTTTTTCTAACAGATGACTTTGCAGTATTTTATGATATCTTGATGGAAGGTCGCCGTGTGATTAATAACATTCAAAAGGTAGCCTCTCTCTTTCTAACAAAGACCTTCTTCTCCATCGTGTTTGCGATTTTGAGTGTGGTATTTGGTTTGGAATTCGCCTTTATCCCCATTCAGTTTACAATCATTTCAGCCATTACGATTGGGATTCCATCCTTCTTCCTAACTTTTGAGTCCAATAAAGAAAAGGTTAGTACACATTTTATGCGAGATATTTTGACCAATGCTGCGATTGGTGGTGGCATTCTGGTTGCTAGTGTACTCTTGACGAACTTCTTTATCACTGTCCCAGGTCAGGTCAAATTTATTTGCTTCCTACTGGCTTTAATCAATGGTCTGTGTCTAGTTGCCAAGGTCAGCCTGCCTTTTAATCGATACAAACTAGTCTTGCTCGTACTTTTGAGCCTTGCAGCCCTTATAGGAGTGCTTGCCAACACTTTTATCCTACAGGGAGCTTTTGTGCCTTTAGAAACCAGCCAAGTCGTCTATGTAGCCATCCTAGCAGTGGTGATTGGAGGCTTGCATTATTTGACTAGAAGAAAAAGTTGATACACAAAAAGAATCAGGATTATTACCTGATTCTTTTTTATTTATATTCTCGATGGTTTACATGATACCGAAGAAACGAGCTGCAATACCTACTGCAAAGAGAGCAAGGATGATTGCGATTGGTGATACTTTTTTCTTAAGCAACCACATGCAAAGGAAAGTAAGGAGAAGTCCCATCAATCCTGGAATCAATGAGTTCAACTGACCTTGAAGGGTTTGTGGTTGAACGCTATCCAAGCTCAATCCGCTGAGTGCTTGACCAAGGATTCCCTTCAATTCTCCACCTGTTACAGCGCCTTCTGGGAAGTTGATATAAGCACCTTCTGCCAATTGTTTACCTGGAAGGTTCACAGTAAAGTTGATAGATACCCAACGTTGTACAAGAACAGCAAGGATGAACATACCAAGGATGGATGCTCCTTTGGTGATGTCTTTCAAAATACCACCAGACATGTCTTTAGTGATTTCAGATCCAGCTTTGTAACCGAACTCTTGTGTATACCATAGGAAGGCCATACGGATAGCATTCCATCCAAAGAAGAAGAGAAGGGGACCAACAATGTTACCAGATGCAGCAAGTGATGCACCAAGGGCTCCAAGGATAGGACGAACTGTAAACCAGAATACTGGGTCACCGATACCAGCAAGAGGCCCCATCATACCGATCTTAACCCCTTGGATAGCCGCGTCGTCGATTTCAACACCGTTAGCGCGCTCTTCTTCAAGTGCAAGAGTAACCCCCATGATAGGAGCAGCTACGTATGGGTGAGTGTTGAAGAACTCAAGGTGACGCTCAAGAGCAGCCGCTTGGTCTTCTTTTTTAGTGTACAATTTTTTGATAGCTGGGATTAATGAGTAAGCCCAACCCAAGTTTTGCATACGTTCGTAGTTCCAAGAACCTTGAAGGAATTGTGAACGCCACCAAACTTTTTGACGATCTGATTTTGATAATTGAATTTTTTCAGCCATGATTGATCCCCTTTCTAGTAGTCTTCTAGGATATCACCGATTGGGTCGTTAGAAGTCGCAGCTCCGCCGCCACCGTTTCCACCTTGTTTTGTAAGGTTAAGGTAGATGAAGGCAAGGGCAACACCGATGACACCAAGGGCAATCAAAGTCAATTGAGAAATCGCAGCAAGTGCAAAACCGATAGCGAAGAATGGCCATACTTCACGAGTTGCCATCATGTTGATAACCATAGCATAACCAACGGCAACGACCATAGCACCACCGACAGCCATACCACCATTCAACCAGTCTGGCATCAATTTGAGAGCATCTTGAACGGCAGAAGCAGGGATAGCGATAAGGAAGGCAGCAGGGATTGCAATACGAAGACCTTGAAGAAGAAGTGCAACAAAGTGAGCACGTTCAACAGCCGCAATATTTCCTTCTTTAGCAGCAGCGTCAGCAGTGTGAACCAAGGCAACTGAGATTGTACGAACAATCATAGTCAAGAAAAGTCCAGCTACGGCAAGAGGGATAGCTGTTGCCGTAGCAACGGCGATACCTTCAGTAGTAAAGTTACCACCTTTGATCAAGATGATCGCTGCAGCAACAGAGGCAAGAGCAGCGTCAGGAGCTACGGCAGCTCCGATGTTTGCCCAACCAAGAGCGATCATTTGGAGAGATCCACCAAGCATAACACCTGCTTCAAGGTTACCAGTTGCAAGTCCGATAAGGGTACATGCGACGATTGGTTGATGGAATTGGAATTGGTCGAGGATACCTTCAAGACCTGCAAGGAAGGCAACAACTACAACCAAGATAGCAGAAATGATTGAAATATCTGACATGGTTTTATTCCTTTTCTATTTAATTATATAAAGTGTAAAATCTTTCTTCCAAGAGTTTGAGAGAAGAAGATTCTAATTATTGAACGTTCGCTTTCTTAATCAAGTCAAACAAATCTTTTTTCGTGTCGTTTGGTACTTTACGTACGTCAAATTCAACACCGAGGTCACGCATTTTTTCAAAGGTTGCAACGTCTTCTTTGTCCATAGACAAAACGTTGTTAATCATTGTTTTACCTGTTGAGTGAGCCATAGAACCAACGTTAAGAGTCTTGATTGGCACGCCACCTTCGATTGCACGAAGTGCATCTTGTGGTGTTTCAAACAAGATAAGGGCATGAGTGTCACCGAAACGTGGATCTTTTGCAACGTCAATCAATTTTTGGATTGGTACAACGTTGGCTTTTACTCCGTTTGGAGCTGCTTGTTTAATCAATTCTTTACGCAAGTCGTCGTTAGCAACGTTGTCTGAAGCAACGATGATACGGTTTGCTTTTGAATCTGGAGTCCAAGCAGTCGCAACCTGACCGTGAAGTAGACGAGTGTCTAGACGAGCAAGGTTGATTTTCAGTTTACCGTCACCGATAACAGTTCCTTCTGGAATCGCAGCTTGTGCGGCAGGAGCAGCTGCAGCAGTTGCAACTTCCTCAACTGGGTTAAGCTCTTCTGGAAGAGCTTTGATGCCATCTTTGGCTTCTTTAATGATATTCGCAGCGACTTTTTCCACACCTGCATTCGCGTCCATAAGTCGCTCTGTGTAGGCTTGGATCAACATCGGCAAGTTTAGTCCTGTGATGATGGCAAATTTACGTTCTGGATTTTCTCCCATCACGCGACTAGCTTGGTTGAATGGAGATCCACTCCAAAGGTCAGCCAATACTAGAACCTCATCTTCTGCGTCAAATGCAGCAACAGCGTTATTGAGCTTAGCGTATAAATCATCTGGACCTTCATTTGGCATAAAGGTTACAACTTGAACCTTCTCTTGTTCACCAAAAATCATGGATCCGGACTGATGAATACCCGCAGCAAATTCGCCGTGGCTCGCAATAATGATTCCGATACTCATTATTGTCATTCCTCCTTTAAAATGTTTGACTGTGTGTTTAAGAAAACTTTAAGCCTAATTAAGTATAAACCGTTTTCATATAAAAATCAACTATTTTTTCTAAAAACAGGAAAGTTTTCATAGAATGACTTTTTAAAAATATTAATATATAAATGCTTTTGAGAGATAAATGAAAATGGTAATAGAAAATTTAATATAAAAATACAGAAAATGAGCCGCTTTTGTGAAAATGGAATGAAAACAAAAAGGAAAGATTGCGACCGTGCAATCTTCCCTTTTATAGGAATAAATTTTGTAAAGCGTGGGCAACTCCATCTTCTTCGTTGGTCAGAGGAAGTTGTTCGTCTGCATATGGAAGAAGAGCAGGATTGGCGTTTTTCATAGCATATCCCTTGCCTGCAAATGCCAACATTTCAGTGTCATTATGCTCATCACCAAAGGCGATTAAGTCTTTTTTATCACGATTCATCACATTGAGCAAGTACTCTAGAGCAAATGCCTTGTTTACACCTTTGGGAGTACACTCGAGGATGTTGAGGGGACCGCCCCAGGTATTGATAGCTAGTTGGTGCTGATAAAAACGATTCATTTCGTCCGCTAAAGCGTATTTGTCTTCAGCCCTTGTTTGCAAAAGGATGCAGTTGGGATCTTTGGTTACTCGTTCAGGTTTGAATTGATTTTCCGGCCGGAAGTTCTCTACGCCAAATAGTTTAGGATCCGCAATTTCTTCATTCGGAGTCGTGATATAGAATTTTTTTCGATATTCTCCTGCAATAAAATCAGCCTGGATGTCCTCCGTGCGCTTGACCATGTCTAGGAGGTATTTTTTGTCCAAGGTCAAGCACTTTTCATGCTCCCAAGCCTGTCCTGGTAGATGGGTAAGAGAACCATTAAAGTTAATCATGGGAGTATGCAATTCTAGCTCACGGTAGAAATCTTTTGCCATACGATACGGACGTCCCGTCGTGATGATAACATGGTGTCCTTTTTCTGAAATTTTTTTGATTGTCTCTTTGGTGAAATCGGAGAGCTTGCTTTCACTATTCAGCAGGGTTCCGTCCAAATCGACTGCGATAATTTTTTTAGTCATATAAACCTTCCTAGTCGTTTCCAGATAAGATGTCTTCTATTATATCAAAAAGAAGGAAGAAAAGCAGATAAGAACAAAAACTACAGTTGCTTTGATTTATTAAACAAATCAAACAAACATATTGAAAAGGTGAATGATAAATGATATAATACTAATATTGTTCGTAAAAAACAAAAGGAGATTAAAGATGGACAAACTATTTAAACTAAAAGAGCACGGGACAGATGTTCGTACAGAGGTGCTTGCTGGTTTAACAACATTCTTTGCAATGAGTTATATTCTCTTTGTAAACCCTCAAATGCTTTCCCAAACGGGTATGCCTGTTCAAGGTGTGTTCTTGGCAACGATTATCGGTTCTGTAGTCGGTACCTTGATGATGGCTTTCTATGCTAATTTGCCCTACGCACAAGCACCAGGTATGGGATTGAATGCCTTCTTTACATTTACAGTTGTATTTGGGATGGGCTATACTTGGAAAGAAGCTCTTGGTATGGTCTTCATTTGTGGAATTATTTCACTGATTATTACCTTGACAAATGTTCGTAAAATGATCATCGAATCTATTCCCACAACACTTCGTTCAGCTATTTCGGCTGGTATTGGTGTTTTCCTTGCCTATGTTGGGATTAAGAATGCTGGTCTCTTGAAATTCTCAATCGATCCAGGTACTTATACTGTAGCAGGTGAAGGAGCGGACAAGGCTCAAGCTGCACTTACAGCAAACTCAGCAGCTGTTCCAGGCTTGGTAGACTTCAATACTCCAGCCGTATTGGTGGCTCTTGCAGGTCTGGCTATTACCATCTTCTTTGTTGTTAAAGGCATCAAGGGTGGAATTATTCTTTCTATTTTAACAACGACTGTCCTTGCTATTGCTGTTGGTGTTGTCAAATTGTCAGGGATCGACTTTGCTAGCAATAATCTTTCATCAGCGGTTAATGATTTAGGAACTTTGTTTGGTGCTGCTCTTGGTTCAGAAGGTTTAGGATCTTTGATTTCAAACACTTCGCGTTTACCAGAAACCTTGATGGCTATTCTTGCCTTCTCACTAACGGATATTTTTGATACAATCGGTACTCTTATCGGTACTGGTGAAAAAGTTGGTATCGTTGCGACAAGTGGGGAAAACCATGAGTCAGTTAAATTGGACAAGGCTCTTTACTCTGACTTGGTGGCAACTTCAGTAGGTGCCATTGCAGGTACATCAAACGTTACAACCTATGTTGAGTCTGCGGCGGGTATCGGTGCTGGTGGACGTACTGGGTTGACAGCCCTAGTGGTTGCGATCTGTTTTGCTCTATCTAGCTTCTTTAGCCCACTTCTAGCGATTGTTCCGACAGCTGCAACAGCACCAATTTTGATCATCGTCGGAATCATGATGCTTTCTAACTTGAAAAATATCCCTTGGGATGATATGGCTGAAGCGGTTCCTGCCTTCTTCACATCTATCTTTATGGGATTCAGCTACTCTATCACACAAGGGATTGCTGTTGGTTTCTTGACATATACCTTGACAAAAGTTGTCAAAGGTCAAGCCAAGGATGTGCACGTGATGATTTGGATTTTGGATGCCTTGTTTATCCTTAACTATATCAGTATGGCGCTATAAATGGTATAATAGAAAAAGGGGAGTCTCCCCTTTTTAATTATAAGGAGGTACATCATGAAAGATAAGACGATTTGGCAAGAGGTTTTGAACAGAGGGAAATGGGTGCTCATCCTTTTGGTAGCTTTTGTTCTATCTCAATTTCCCATAGGACTTGCTTTGTTTTTAGCAAACAAACAGTTTCCGATTTTACAGTCAGGGCTCTTAGTTGGTGCCCTATCCATAGTCGTTTTGATTGTATTTATTATTGGTGCACGAAAAACACAACTTGCTACTTTTAATCTATCCTTTTTTAAGGCAAAAGACTTGGCTCGCTTGGTACTGAGTTATCTGGTGATTTTTGCGACAAATCTCTTGGGTTCACTCCTGCTTCGACTAACAAATGAGGCAACAACCAATAACCAATCAATACTGAATGGTTTGGTTCAGAATAGTTCCTTGATTTCAACTTTCTTCCTACTAGTCTTGATTGCGCCGATTTGTGAAGAAATTTTGTGTCGTGGAATTATTCCTAAAAAGATCTTCCGTGGAAAAGAAAAACTAGGTTTTGTTGTTGGTGCAATCGTCTTTGCCTTGCTCCATATGCCAACCAATTTACCTTCTGTGATTATTTATGGAGGAATGTCAACGGTTTTGACTTGGACAGCCTATAAGACTGAGCGTTTGGAGATGTCCATTTTGCTTCATATGATTCTCAATGGTATTGCATTTTGTTTGTTGGCCTTATTGGTATTGATTAGTAGAAATCTAGGTCTATCATTCTAAACCATTGGCCCGCTTGGAAAAGATGAACACTAGCGTGTTCATCTTTTTCTTTTTATGGTAAAATAGAAAGATAATATGGTGAAAAAACTTGAGGGAGTGACCGATATGTCAAGTAAAGCTAATCATGCAAAGACAGCTATTTGCGGAATTATCAACGTAACCCCAGATTCTTTTTCGGATGGTGGGCAGTTTTTTGCTCTTGAGCAGGCACTCCAGCAGGCTCGTAAATTGATAGCAGAAGGAGCGAGCATGCTAGATATCGGTGGAGAATCGACTCGGCCGGGCAGTAGCTATGTTGAGATAGAAGAGGAAATCCAGCGTGTTGTTCCAGTGATTAAAGCTATCCGTGAGGAAAGTGATGTCCTCATTTCTATCGATACTTGGAAAAGTCAGGTGGCAGAGGCCGCCTTGGCTGCTGGTGCCAATCTGGTAAATGACATCACGGGTCTCATGGGAGATGAGAAAATGGCGAATGTGGTTGCGAAGGCTGGAGCAAAAGTGGTTATCATGTTTAATCCAGTTATGGTTCGTCCTCAGCACCCTAGTTCACTCATATTTCCTCATTTTGGTTTTAGACAAGCTTTTACAGAAGAAGAGTTAGCTGACTTTGAAAAAGTGCCAATCGAAAACTTGATGGAGGCTTTCTTTGAACATGCTCTAGCGAGAGCGAACCAAGCTGGAATTGCAAGAGAAAATATTCTGCTGGATCCAGGGATTGGCTTTGGTCTGACCAAGAAGGAAAATCTACTCCTTCTACGGGATCTAGATAAACTACACCAGCAAGGCTATCCGATTTTTCTTGGAGTTTCGCGTAAGCGATTTGTCATCAATATCCTAGAAGAAAATGGCTTTGAAGTCAATCCTGAGACGGAAGTCGGTTTCCGAAATCGGGACACCGCTTCGGCTCATGTAACGACTATCGCTGCGAGACAGGGTGTAGAAGTGGTGCGCGTGCATGATGTTGCCAGTCACAGGATGGCAGTTGAAATTGCCTCTGCTATCCGTTTGGCCGATGATGCAGAAAATCTAGATTTAAAACAATATAAGTAAGATGAACGAAATTCAAAACAATCAGTGGATTGCCCACTACCGGACGGACCAACCGCATTTTGGTTTGGAGCGAATGGTGGAACTCCTAGCTCTGCGAGGCAATCCCCATCTCAAACTTAAGGTCATCCATATCGGGGGGACCAATGGCAAGGGGTCGACCATTGCTTTTTTGAAAAAGATGCTGGAAGGGCTAGACCTGAGAGTTGGGGTGTTCAGCTCGCCCTATCTCATTCATTATACAGACCAGATTAGCATTAATGGGGAATCCATTCCTGAAGCGAAACTAGAAGCTCTCATGGCAGACTATCAGTCTTTGCTTGAGAGAGAATCTGCTGACAATTTGCAGGGAACAACCGAGTTTGAGATTATCACAGCTCTAGCCTATGATTACTTTGCCTCAGAACAAGTAGATGTGGCTATCATGGAAGTCGGCATGGGTGGTCTTTTGGATAGTACTAATGTCTGCCAGCCAATTTTAACAGGAATTACGACCATTGGACTGGATCATGTAGCCCTACTTGGTGACACCTTGGAAGCCATAGCAGAGCAGAAGGCTGGTATTATCAAACAAGGCATTCCATTAGTGACAGGTCATATTGTTCCTGAAGCCTTGACTGTGATAGACTCTATTGCAGAAGCTAAAAATGCGCCTAGACTTACCTATGGAAAAGATTATCAGGTCAGTCACCAAAAGAGTGTGGTGACAGGCGAAATCTTTGATTATACCAGTTCTGTCAGACAAGGGAGCTTTCAAACAGGTCTGCTTGGTTTGCACCAGATAGAGAATGCGGGGATGGCCATAGCTTTACTTGATACTTTTTGTCAAGAAGATAGGCGGGAGTTGGCAAGTAATGACTTGGTTGCTCAAGCTTTGAAAGAGACCAGATGGCCAGGGCGTTTGGAGGTCGTGTCTAGCGACCCCTTGTTGCTTTTGGATGGGGCCCACAATCCCCATGCTATCAAGGCTTTACTAGCAACCTTACAAGAACGCTTTGCGGATTATCATAAGGAAATCCTCTTTACCTGCATCAAAACCAAGGCCTTGGAGGATATGCTGGACTTGCTAGGGGAAATGCCAGATACCGAGCTTACCCTTACACATTTTGATGATAGTCGGGCGACGGATGAAAGCGTGCTGAAAGAGACAGTCAAGTCTAGAAATCTCAATTACCAAAGTTGGCAAGATTTTCTAGAGCAGAAATTGACAGATAAAAATGAAGAGAAACAAACAGTTAGGATTGTCACAGGTTCCTTGTATTTCTTGAGCCAAGTGAGAGCCTATCTGATGGAGAGGAAGAACGAGAATGGATACACAAAAGATTGAAGCAGCTGTAAAAATGATTATCGAGGCTGTTGGTGAGGACGCTAACCGCGAGGGCTTGCAGGAAACACCTGCTCGTGTAGCCCGTATGTACCAAGAGATTTTTTCAGGTCTTGGCCAAACTGCTGAGGAACACCTGTCAAAATCCTTTGAGATTATTGATGATAATATGGTAGTAGAAAAGGATATTTTTTTCCACACCATGTGTGAACACCACTTCTTGCCTTTTTATGGGAGAGCGCACATTGCCTATATTCCAGATGGTCGGGTGGCAGGTTTGTCCAAACTTGCCCGTACGGTTGAAGTTTATTCTAAAAAACCACAAATTCAAGAACGGTTGAATATCGAAGTGGCCGATGCCTTGATGGACTATCTGGGGGCTAAGGGAGCCTTTGTTGTCATTGAGGCCGAACATATGTGTATGAGCATGCGTGGTGTCAGAAAACCAGGTACTGCAACCTTGACGACAGTAGCTCGTGGTCTATTTGAAACAGATAAAGACCTCCGAGACCAGGCTTATCGTTTAATGGGACTATAAAAAGAATCCGCTTCATGCGGATTTTTCTAGAAAGGACAAGTTATGGATCAACTGCAGATTAAAGATTTGGAAATTTTTGCCTATCATGGTCTTTTCCCTAGTGAGAAGGAATTGGGGCAGAAGTTTGTTATTTCCGCAAGCTTATCCTATGATATGACCAAGGCGGCTACAGAATTGGATTTAACAGCATCTGTCCATTACGGAGAACTGTGTCAGCAGTGGAAGACTTGGTTTCAGGAAAGCACTGAGGATTTGATTGAAACGGTAGCCTACAAACTAGTTGAACGTACCTTTGAGACCTATCCTCTTGTCCAAGAGATTGAGTTGGAACTAAAAAAACCTTGGGCTCCAGTGCATTTACCGTTGGATACCTGCTCGGTGACCATTCACCGTCGTAAGCAACGGGCCTTTATCGCCCTAGGAAGTAATATGGGAGATAAGCAAGCAAACTTGGGAAAAGCCATTGACAACCTGCGAGCTCGTGGCATCCATATTCTCAAAGAGTCCAGTGTTTTGACGACGGAACCTTGGGGTGGTGTGGAACAGGATAGCTTTGCCAATCAGGTGATTGAAGTAGAAACCTGGCTACCGGCTCCAGTCTTGTTAGAAACATTATTAGCCATTGAGTCAGAAATGGGACGGGTTCGAGAGGTGCATTGGGGGCCTCGTTTGATTGATTTGGACTTGCTCTTTGTGGAGGACCAGATCGTTTATACAGACAACCTCATCTTGCCTCATCCTTATATAGCAGAACGCCTCTTTGTTCTTGAGCCGTTAGTGGAAATAGCTCCCCATTTTATCCATCCGATCCTAAAGCAACCAATTCGTTATTTGGTTGACCAGTTGGAGCAAGGAAATGCCTAAGCTTTCCGAGACCTATAGCAAGTGGAAGAGTATCGGGGAGGGACTACTTGCGATTGTTTTAGGGCTCCTCTTGATTCGTTTTGGACAAGTTATTCCACGAATGGGGTACCAGTTGTTGATGGCCTACTTTTCCTTGTCAGCAGTTTGGCACTTGTTGACTCGCTGGTTTCAAGATAAAAAACGTCGGGAAAATATCTTTGTAACCTTGGGCAAGCTGGTGGTAGCGGCTCTCGTGTTTGACTCTATCATTTTGCAAGATCTTGCCCTCTATCTCTTGGTCTTTATCATTGCGAGCTACCAGCTGTTTACAGGCATCATTAGTCTTGTGACCTGGTCTCTCTATCGAAAAAATGCCATTCATCCTCGGCTCCATCATCTCTTCGATGCTGTATGGATGATAGGATTAGGTCTTTATAGCATCTCTCCTTTTCACGATGCAGCGAATTTTGAATTGCTCTTGCTTGGATTTTACTTGCTCATGCTAGGAGCCAGTAGCCTCCGGGACGGATTCTTTTTTGAAAGGATAGAAAACAATCCCAAGCTGAAACGACGTATGCGAATGACTCTGCCGATCTTTGTGACGGCTCTGATTCCTATCAGCACCTTGCGAAAACTAAATGAGTGGCTGGCAAATCATGAAAGTCAAGAAGGGGAAGTTCATTCAGAAAGAAAAAACGACCAGACGGTTGACCTGGAAATTTTTATCCATACCTCAGAAACCTCCTTCTTCCTCGCCATGGGACATGTGGATATTTGTTATCAAGGGCGGGTTATTTCCTATGGTTCCTATGATCCCCACTCGGAGCGTTTATTTGGTATGGTTGGAGACGGTGTTTTGTTTAAGGCCAATCGGGAGAAATACATCGAACTCTGTAAGAGGGAAAGTCAGAAGACCTTGTTTGCTTATGGTCTGAGTTTGACGGACCAACAGAAAGCAGCTATCCAAGCGCGTTTAGCGGAGATAGAAGACCTGTTAATTCCTTGGGAACCAAGTTCGCAGTTGATGAAAAGAAGAGAGGGAGAGGTCAAGCATACCTACTCCTACCAACTGAAAGAGGAAGCAGATGCGACCCTCTATAAATTCAGCTCATCCGAGTTTAAGACCTACTTTGTTCTCAGTACCAATTGTGTCTTGCTGGCAGACTCTATCGTAGGAAAAGCTGGGACTGATATATTGAGTCCCCAAGGTTTCATTGTGCCAGGGACTTATCAGGATTACCTTGATTTAGAGTATACAAAACCCAATGGTCTAGTTGTTAGTCGATCCATTTATTAGAAAAAGAAAACTCTAGTTCCTCAGCAGTTTGCGCCGAGAAGCTAGAGTTTTTAAAATAGGTCATTTTCTTCTGGAAGGAGGATGGTTTCTCTGCCGTCCAAGTCTAAAACAAGGACCCTAGGAGGGTAAAGCGGATCAAAAGGATGATTGAAATCAAAATCGATGCTAGTCGGAAGATGCTGGCTAGAAAAATGGAAGGTGATGGTCCCCTTATTGTTGAGCAGTTGAAACTCAAGTTCTTCTTCTAATTCAAAGACATTTTTCAGGAAATGATCGATAATATACCATAAAGAGTCAATGACATCATCAGGCAAGCTGGTCACGACACCAAAGCTAGCGGAACGTCTCTGTGTATTTGTAAAAGCCATGTTTTCCTCCTCCTTTTATTTTCCTTATCATACAGCAAAATGTCTTAAAAATCAAGAAATCCTACTTGCTTTTTCAAAATGGGAATAAACTGTGAAATTTTTTCAAAGTTTCTCTAAAAAATACTTGAAAGTGTTTACAATAAGTGATAAAATGGAGTAAGTAGATGCGTGAAAGCGAAATTTTCATTATAGAAAGGAAACGGAATGAACACAGATGATACAGTAACGATTTATGACGTCGCCCGTGAAGCAGGAGTTTCGATGGCAACAGTTAGCCGTGTCGTTAATGGCAACAAGAATGTTAAAGAGAACACCCGAAAAAAAGTCCTAGAAGTGATTGATCGCTTGGACTATCGTCCAAATGCGGTAGCCCGTGGTTTAGCTAGCAAGAAAACAACGACAGTCGGAGTTGTGATTCCTAACATTACCAATGGTTATTTCTCAACACTTGCTAAGGGGATTGACGACATTGCTGAAATGTACAAGTATAACATTGTCCTTGCAAATAGTGATGAGGATGATGAAAAGGAAGTTTCAGTGGTCAACACTCTCTTTTCAAAACAAGTCGATGGGATTATCTTTATGGGCTATCACTTGACTGAAAAGATTCGTTCAGAATTTTCTCGTTCACGGACACCGGTTGTTCTTGCTGGTACTGTAGATGTAGAATACCAACTTCCAAGTGTAAATATCGACTACAAACAAGCAACGATTGATGCTGTAAGCTACCTTCTCAAAGAAAACGAAAAGATTGCTTTTGTGAGTGGACCACTCGTCGATGATATCAATGGCAAGGTTCGTTTGATCGGTTACAAGGAAGCCTTGAAAAAAGCAGGACATTCTTATAGTGAGGGATTGGTCTTTGAATCAAAATACAGCTATGACGATGGTTATGCCTTGGCAGAACGCTTGATTTCATCACAAGCTACAGCCGCAGTTGTAACAGGTGATGAATTGGCGGCAGGTGTGTTGAATGGTTTGGCTGACCATGGTGTATCTGTGCCAGAAGATTTTGAAATCATCACGACAGATGACTCTCAGATTGCACGATTCACTCGTCCAAACTTGACGACTATTGCCCAACCTCTTTATGACCTAGGTGCTATCAGCATGCGTATGTTGACTAAGATTATGCATAAGGAAGAGTTGGAAGAACGTGAAGTTCTCTTGCCTCATGGTTTGACAGAACGTCGCTCTACACGAAAACGTAAATAGTAAAAATAGGAAATTGTGAAGATTTCCTATTTTTGCGTTCTAGAGAAGAGGTTTATCCTTCCATATAGTCTTTCAAAGCCTGTCCTTTTAGTCCAGCATTAAGGGCAATTAATAATTTGAGGCGTGCTTTTTGAGCGTTGAGTTCTTTGACAAAGAAAACACCAGCTCGTTGCAACTCCACCCCTCCACCTTGGTAGGCGTAGACAGGTTCAGCAATACCATTAAAACATCGTGAGACCAAGGCGACTGGGATTCCTTTTTGCAGGAGATTTTCCAACTTTTGAGCTGTTTCTTTGGGAACATTGCCTGCTCCAAAGGCCTGAATGACTAAGCCATCCAGCTGTTCCAAGTCTAACATATCAATTAGCTCGTCTGTCATACCTGCATAGGCTGAGATGATGGGAACCAGACCTTGTATGCAATCAAGATCAAAGCGAACTCGTGGCTCGGCTGTTTTGAAGTAGAGGATTTCTTGCTTCATGACGAGGCCGAGAGGCCCGTGAGTAGGAGTTTGAAAGGTGCTGACGTTGGTCGTATGAGTTTTGGTAACATACTTGGCTGCATGGATCTCGTCGTTCATGACGACCAGTACACCCTTGTCGGCTGCTTTGTCATCGCTGGCAACTCGCAAAGCGCTCAGATAGTTATAAACACCATCGCTACCAAGTTCATTAGAACTACGCATGGCCCCTGTTAGAACGATGGGGATGGGCGGAATTTTCATGGTATCAAGGAAGTAAGCTGTCTCTTCTAAGGTATCTGTACCATGTGTGATGACAACACCATCGTAGTTATCAGCTTCCTCTTTAATCTTATGATAGAGTGCAAGCATATGCTTGGGTTTGATATGGGGACTTGGCAGATTAAAAAAGTCTAGGGCATGAACCTCAATTCCTTCAAGCGGATTGGAAACATGGTTCATGGGATTTTCCTGGCTAGTTACAACGGCACCAGTGGCGTCTGCTTGCATGGAAATAGTCCCACCTGTATGTAAAACAAGGATTTTCTTAGGCATGATTTAGTCACTCTTTCTGAAATGTGGTATAATCATTGTAACACAAAAGGGGAGAATGGGATAGGATGGAAGTCAAGGCTGTTTTTTTTGATATCGATGGAACACTAGTCAACGATCGTAAGAGTGTTTTGAAATCCACTAAGGACGCGATTAAGATTGTCAAAGAGCAAGGAGTGCTTGTTGGAGTAGCGACAGGACGAGGGCCGTTTTTTGTCAAGGAATTGATGGAAGACTTGGACCTAGACTTTGCGGTGACCTACAATGGCCAATACATTTTTAATAAAGAAAAGGTGCTCTTTGCAAGTCCGATTGCTAAGTCAAGCCTGCGTCAACTGATTGCTTACGCTAAAAAGGAGCGTAAAGAAATCGCTCTTGGAACCGAGCATGCCGTTGTTGGTTCGAAAATTATGTCATTTGGTCTCGGCTCCTTTTCCCAACTGGTTAGTCGTTTTATTCCGACTGTTCTGACAAGAACCGTTAGCCGTTCCTTTAATCGAATGGTCAGCAAGGCAGTTCCTCAAAAGGAAGACGACTTGCTTAACTTGATTAATCAACCCATTTACCAAGTTTTGATGCTGATGACGCCAGAGGAATCTGAGAAGGCAGCAAGTGATTTTGAAGATTTGAAATTAACTCGAAGCAATCCTTTTGCTGCAGATATCATTAACCAAGGAAATTCCAAATTAGAAGGCATTCGCCGAGTCGGGAAAGAATATGGCTTTGATCTCAATCAAGTCATGGCCTTTGGTGATTCAGACAATGATCTAGAAATGTTGGCGGGTGTTGGGATGTCGGTTGCTATGGGAAATGGCAGTAGCAGTGTCAAAGAAGTCGCCAAGCATATTACGGCAAGTAATCAACAAGATGGTATCCACAAGGCGCTCGAGCACTTTGGTGTTTTGGCTTCAGAAAAAGTGTTTGTCAGTCGAGACTATCACTTTAATAAGGTCAAAACCTTCCACCACATGATGGATGAACGAACTCAAGAAGAGCCACAGGCATGGGATGCTGAAGGTGCAACCCACCGAGCAGATTTTAAAATTGAAGAATTAGTAGAGTTTGTTCGCGCAGCAAGTTCTTCGGAGGAAGAATTTCAAAACTCCCTTGCAAGCATGCATGAGGCACTTGATAAGGCGGCAGAGAAAGTGGCGAAAAAGACGCCTGCTAAGCAAAATCTGGTCGGTCAAGTGGATGCTTTGATTGACACACTGTATTTTACATACGGTAGTTTTGTTTTGATGGGAGTAGATCCAGAACGTATCTTTGACATTGTTCATGAGGCAAATATGGGGAAGGTTTTCCCTGATGGGAAAGCTCATTTTGATCCAGTTACACACAAGATTTTAAAACCAGATGACTGGGAAGAAAAATATGCTCCAGAACCTGCCATCCGACAGGAACTACAACGTCAGTTTAAAGCTTATGAGCGACATAAAGAAAGAAAAAAATAGAAACAAAAAGGAGCCGGAGGCTCCCTTTTTTAATGATTACAATGTTTTTTCACTTTCTCTCACGACCAGCAAATCGACTTTTGCATGGCGAAGAATATACTCAGATGAAGAGCCAACCAAGAGGCGTTCAAAGGCATTGAGCCCTGTTGCACCAACGAGAATCAGGTCGACATTTTCTGCGTCTGGAATAGTACGGGCAAGGAGGGTTTTTGGATTTCCCATTTCGATGACGATGTGAATATCGGTCACACCAGCATCTCTTGCACGCTTTTCGTACTCCTTCATCAGACTTTCAGCATCGACTTGGAGTTCTTCGTAAACTTCAGCATCAAAGGTAGACACGCTTTGAAGAGCGCGTGTGTCGATAACATGAGCAATGGTGAGCTTGGATTCGTTGCGTAGAGCAGTGTAAACACCTTTGACGAAAGCCAAGTCCGCTTCTTTAGAACCATCAATTGCGACCATAACATTTTGGTAACGTTGTGCCATAATGAAACCTCCTGAAATTTTCTTACTGTTATTGTAACCCTTTTCACTAAAGAAGTAAAGTAAAAATCATATTTAAATAAATATTATCGGAGATTCGATTTGGTGGAGATATGTTAAAATAAAAGAAAACGAGCTAGTAGGAAACACAGTAAAGGGGATGAGAAAGTATGAAAGATTTTGTTCAGACTTTTAAAAAAATAAGTTTTCTTTATCATGGAATTATCCTTGCGTCACTTGTAGGTGAAGTAGTGATGCTTTGGCAACTGGAAAGAGTTGTGCCCGTTCTCTATCCAGGTTTTGTTGGATTTCTTCTCTTTCACCTAGTCTACCACATCATTTTATTTGTGATTGCAAAGAGAAGTGGTCGCTTGGACTATTTAGTCACGTGGGGGCTCTTTCTCATGTTTAATCTTTTGTATGATTCCTTTTTAGCGCTGATCTTTCTAGGTTTGTCTTTTGGTATGTGAGAAAATGCTTCTGTATTCTAGTTGTTTAGACGGTGAAAACCTAGTCGTTGTGAGTTTTTTCTTTGCTTGCTCATTTCAGGAAACTTGTCGCAATCCCTTTCTAGTGGTATAATGTTACTATCCTGATGAATTGAGGAAAAAAGATGAAAGAATTTAACAAGTCTAGTAAGTTAGAGCATGTGGCTTATGATATTCGTGGTCCGGTTTTGGAAGAAGCCATGCGGATGCGCGCAAATGGTGAAAAGATTTTGCGTCTAAATACAGGGAATCCTGCTGAGTTTGGTTTTACAGCACCTGATGAAGTCATTCATGATTTGATTATGAATGCGCGTGATAGTGAAGGGTATTCTGACTCCAAAGGGATCTTCTCGGCCCGCAAGGCCATCATGCAGTATTGCCAACTGAAGAAATTTCCCAATGTGGACATTGATGATATCTACCTTGGAAATGGTGTCAGTGAGCTGATTGTTATGTCCATGCAAGGGCTTTTGGATAATGGCGATGAGGTCTTGGTGCCTATGCCAGACTATCCTCTCTGGACAGCCGCGGTCAGCCTAGCTGGGGGAAATGCCGTTCACTATATCTGTGATGAAGCTGCAGAATGGTACCCTGATATTGACGATATCAAGTCAAAAATTACTTCCAACACTAAGGCAATCGTCCTTATCAATCCAAATAATCCAACTGGAGCCCTTTATCCTAAGGAACTCTTGTTGGAGATTATTGAGATTGCTCGTCAAAACGATTTGATCATCTTTGCGGATGAAATTTATGATCGCATGGTGATGGATGGGCATGTGCATACGCCTGTGGCAAGCTTGGCACCTGATGTTTTCTGTGTCAGCATGAATGGTTTGTCAAAATCTCACCGTATCGCTGGTTTCCGTGTAGGATGGATGGTCTTGTCTGGTCCTAAGCACCATGTCAAGGGCTATATCGAAGGTCTCAATATGCTGTCCAATATGCGTCTTTGCTCTAACGTTTTGGCCCAGCAAGTCGTACAAACTTCACTAGGTGGGCACCAGTCAGTGGATGAATTGCTCCTTCCTGGTGGACGGATTTACGAGCAAAGAAACTTCATTTACAATGCCATCCAAGATATTCCAGGTTTGTCTGCGGTCAAGCCAAAGGCGGGTCTTTATATCTTCCCTAAAATTGACCGCAATATGTACCGCATCGATGATGATGAACAGTTCGTTCTTGATTTCTTGAAGCAGGAAAAGGTTCTCTTGGTTCATGGTCGTGGTTTTAACTGGAAGGAACCAGACCATTTCCGTATCGTTTACCTTCCTCGTGTGGACGAATTAGCGCAAATCCAAGAAAAGATGACACGTTTCTTGAGTCAGTATCGTAGATAAGGCTTTCATAGGGAAAAGCAGGAAACATTTCCTTAGAGCTATTGACAAATAGATAAGAATCAGATAGAATAGTAAAGTATGTTTAGTAACTGATCACTTTATAGCCGGCTAAACGAATACAAAATCTATGAGGAGGTATTCATCGTGAAACGTACTTATCAACCAAGTAAACTTCGTCGTGCGCGCAAACACGGATTCCGTAACCGTATGTCAACTAAAAACGGTCGTCGCGTATTGGCAGCTCGTCGTCGTAAAGGACGCAAAGTTTTGGCTGCTTAATCCAAACGAATTCAACAAAGAAGTCAGTAGGAACTCGAGTCTACTGGCTTTTCTTTTTATCCTACATAGTGAACTGTCCACGAAATCTTCAATTTCAAATGGAACTCATGGAGGGCTCGTTTAAAAGGTCATATACAAAAAACTCAAAACCAGATATAAGTTACTGATTTTGAGTTTTTGTTTATTCTTTTAAGTGATAAGAGTAGCTAGCGATAACGACGTCTTCGTGCCATCTGAGAGCGTATTTTAGTTTGAGGCTCATTTGATTGTGCAGGATATTTTGCCAAGGCTTGTTAGGGATAAACTGTGGGACAAGGACTGTAACGGTGTAGTTTTTTTGCTTAGCTTCTTGGGCGATTCGTTTGACATACTTAACGCTAGGGGTGATGATGTCGCGGTAGCTGGTATTGATATTCTTCAGAGTGATATTTGGGAAGTAATCGGCAAATTCCTGAAGAATTTCTTGGTCTTTTTCTGCCGTTTCTTTAGTAGAAATGTGCATGGCTAACACTTCGTCACCGATACTTTGAGCGTAGTTAATGGCTCCGACACTTACTCGAGTAACATTTCCTACTAGGACAAGGACAAGATTGCCGTCGTAAGTGCGTTTTTCAATTCCTTCGTAGAGTCGCAGTTGTTTTGCCACTTTTTGGTAATGGCTGTGAATGGATAAAAAGAGGAAAGTTAGAACTAGGATAATTGGGAAGAATGGCCAGATATCACCCAGTCTGAAGAGGAGTAAAATGAGGACAATAGCATAACAAATGATGGCTCCTAGGATATTAGCAAAGGCAGGTTTTAAGAAGTTTGCTCCTTTTTCCTTTTTCCAATGGCGAATCATCCCAGTCTGAGATAGGGCGAAGGGAACGAAGACACCGATTGTATAAAGGGGAATAAGTCGTTCAGTATTCCCGTTAAAAATGAGAAGAAGTATCATAGCCCCAAAGGCCAGAGTTAAGATACCGTTGGAGTAGCCAAGGCGATCCCCCTTTTCCATAAAGAGATGGGGCATGTACTTGTTTTTAGCCATATTGTATGCCAGCATAGGGAAGGCTGAAAAGCCAGTATTTGCAGCTACAGCTAGAATTAAGGCTGTTGAGAACTGGAAGAGATAGTAGCTAGCATGACCAAAGAATGAATCACCAAGAATGCCCTTGGCCATTTGCGAGAGGATGGTTTCTCCATTTTGAGGCGTGATGCCCATCCAGTAGTTTAGGAAGGTGATACCTGCAAAAAGAAATCCTAAAATCAGCGACATGATGGTCAAGGTTTGAGCAGCATTCTTTTCTTTCGGAGTTTTAAAAAATGGTACCGCATTTGAAATAGCCTCAACCCCTGTCAGAGAGGCAGAGCCACTGGTAAAGGCTCTCAATAGGAGAACGATGGAAAGGCTCGGAACAGTTTGTCCAATGGTTGAAGTCGCCTGATAGTTTAGGGAACCTGTAAATAGTTGAAAGAATCCATAAAGCAAGAGAAAGACGGTACTGAAGATAAAGAGGTAGACGGGAATCATCAGAGAGCTGGCAGATTCTTTCAATCCTCTTAAATTCAAGAGCATGAGCAGGCAGACTAGCAAAATAGAGATATGAAGATTATAGGGATGGAGGGCAGGGATGGCTGCAGTAATAGCATCAGCTCCAGACGCAACGGATACGGCTACTGTCAGCATATAGTCAATAAGGAGGCTGCCCCCTGCAATCAAGCCTAGTTCAGGGGAGAGATTTTCCCGAGTAACCATATAAGCTCCTCCACCTTGAGGATAGGCGTGAATAATTTGACGATAGGAAATGGTCAAGCTAGCGAGCAGTAAGAGGACAAAAATACCGATAGGGAGGCTCCACCAAATAGCGAGAGGAGAGAGACTGACTAATACGAGAATGACTTGTTCAGGTCCATAGGCAATAGAAGACAGGGCATCACTGGATAACATTGCAAGTGCCTGCATTTTTCCAAGTAATCCCCCTTCACCATCTGTGAGAGACTTGAGTGGTCGGCCGATAAAGGTATATTTTAATTTTCTAAACATTTTCTTTTCCTTTGATGAAAATTTCAATAAGTGTTATTATACTGCTTTGAAAAAAGGCAGTCAAGGGAGAATGATTGGTATTAGAATATTTTTACAAGCCGGGGGATGCTATTTTTGGTATAATAGAGGGAAGAAAACGAGGTTAGAAGAGATGATATTTGATACGCACACACATTTAAATGTAGAGGAATTTGCAGGACGTGAGGCAGAAGAAATCACCTTGGCTGCTGAGATGGGTGTGACACAGATGAATATTGTTGGTTTTGATAAATCGACCATTGAACGAGCCCTGGAGTTGGCAGATGAGTATGAGCAACTCTACGCAACTATTGGTTGGCATCCGACGGAAGCAGGGACTTACACAGATGAGGTCGAAGCTTACTTGCTTGAAAAACTAAAACATCCCAAGGTTGTTGCCTTGGGGGAGATTGGTCTGGACTACCATTGGATGACAGCACTTAAGGAAGTACAGGAGCAGGTTTTTCGTCGTCAGATTCAGCTGTCTAAGGATTTGAACTTGCCTTTTGTGGTCCACACTCGTGATGCGCTTGAAGATACTTATGAGATTATCAGGAGCGAGGGCGTTGGTCCTCGTGGTGGAATTATGCATTCATTTTCAGGCTCTCTCAAGTGGGCTGAGAAGTTTGTCGAGCTTGGTATGACCATTTCTTTCTCAGGAGTAGTGACTTTTAAGAAAGCAACGGATATCCAAGAGGCTGCTAGGGAGCTTCCTTTGGACAAGATTTTGGTAGAGACGGATGCGCCCTACCTAGCTCCTGTTCCTAAACGTGGCCGTGAGAACAAAACAGCCTACACACGCTATGTGGTGGACTTTATCGCCGACTTGCGTGGCATGACGACCGAGGAGTTAGCCGCAGCAACGACTGCAAATGCAGAGCGTATTTTTGGATTGGAAAAACAATCATGAAAGAGAAAATTTCCCAAGTCATCGTAGTCGAAGGACGGGATGATACAGCTAATCTCAAACGTTACTTTGATGTAGAGACCTATGAGACACGAGGATCGGCAATCACTGATCAGGACATAGAGCGGATCCAACGCCTGCATGAATTGCATGGAGTGATTGTCTTTACAGATCCAGATTTTAACGGTGAGCGCATTCGTCGCATGATTATGACGGCTCTTCCGACAGTGCAGCATGCCTTTCTCAAGCGAGATGAAGCGGTTCCCAAGTCCAAGACTAAGGGGCGTTCACTGGGAATCGAACACGCCAGCTATGAGGACCTGAAAATAGCGCTGGCTCAGGTGACAGAACAACTTGAAAATGAGAACGAGTTTGACATTAGTCGCAGCGACTTGATTCGTCTTGGTTTCCTAGCGGGAACAGATAGCCGAAAACGCAGAGAATATCTAGGAGAAAGCCTCCGCATCGGCTATTCCAACGGAAAGCAGTTGCTCAAGCGCTTAGAGTTGTTTGGAGTGACCTTGGCAGAAGTGGAAGAAGCCATGCGCAAGTATTCAATCTAAAGGAGTAAGAAATGAAAAAAGTAATTATTACGGGTGGCAATAGTGGTATTGGCTATCAGGCTGCTAAACAGTTGGCTGAAAAGGGCTGGTCGGTAACTCTCTTTTGTAGACGGGCAGAAGCTGCCGAGCAAGCTTGTGAGAAAATCCGTCAACAAACAGGAAATCGACATGTAGATTATATCTTGGCTGATCTATCTGATATGAAGAGTGTCAGAAAAGCGGCGGAACAGTATATTCAAAAAGAAGACGTTCTAGACGTTCTGATTAACAATGCGGCTGATTTTGACTTATCGGTCAAAAAGCCAATCCTGACTAGGGAGGGATTAGAAAAGCAATTTGCGACCAATGTGGTTGCTCCCTTTTTACTTTCTACCTTGTTGAGGGGCTTGTTGGAAAAGTCAGAAAGTGGTCGGATTATTAATATTTCTTCCCAAGGGCTGATGCTTTATCCCTTCATGAAGCTTGATTTTGAAAATTTAGCTGGTCAAAAACATTATAGTCCTGCCAAGACCTATTATCAGAATAAACTGGCCTTGTTGATGCTGTCGCTTTATATGCGGAAACATTGGAAAGGTATCAAGGTTCAGGCAATCCGTGTGACCAATGTCAAAGTTGATATGCGCCGCTATGATCACCTCAGCACTTTTATGAAAAATTTGTATAAAATCAAGTCAAGATTTTCGATTAGTCCTGAAGAAATGGCCAAAGTCTACACAGCCTTATCTACAGAAGATGGCCATGACGGTTTTCTGTATGACGAGAAATGCAGGGAAGTAAAAGCAAATAGATCTGCTTACGAAGAAGAGGAGCAAGCAAAACTCTACTCCTTACTTGAACAACTGACATTTTCAAGAGACAATCTATAAAAAATTAGAAAAATAAATTTTATGCTTACTTCAATAGTGGAAAGAAATTTAGCTATCGAAATCTGTTTGGAGAGTCCTAAAAAGTGATAACAATAACCAGATAGCCCAAAAATACAAAGGGAATGTGTTACAATAGAGGTACTTAGATTTATTTTGATAGCGTTAAAATAGAAACTTATAAGGACAGTGCGAAATGAAAATTCGAGTTGATAGAGATTCTGTATGTATGGGGGACGATGTATTGCCTCATGAGACAGAATTTGAGATTCCTGAAGATATGACGGTGAAAGAATTTTTTGACTTTCTAGAAAAGGAACGTTATTTGCCGTCTGTTCAAGGAAACAATGTCGCTTGGGAACTCCGTAATCGAAATGGGGAACAAGGTGTTTATTTCACCAAAACACGAGAGATTATTCATCCAGATGCGGTCTTGAAAGAGATGTTGGAAGGAATTACTGAGACTCCCTTATTTGTTTTGCTCTATCATTATACCCCGGAAGCATACTATATTAGAAAAGAGAATAAATGAGAATTGCAGATTATAGCGTGACTAAGGCAGTGCTGGAGCGTCACGGTTTTACCTTTAAAAAGTCCTTTGGGCAAAATTTCCTGACGGATACCAATATCCTTCAAAAGATCGTGGATACAGCTGAAATTGACGATCAGGTTAATGTCATTGAAATTGGGCCAGGAATTGGTGCTTTGACGGAGTTTTTGGCTGAGCGTGCGGCAGAGGTTATGGCCTTTGAGATTGACCACCGTTTGGTACCGATTTTAGCAGATACCCTGCGTGATTTTGACAATGTGACAGTAGTCAACGAGGATATTCTCAAAGTTGACTTGGCCCAGCATATCCAGAATTTCAAAAATCCTGACCTGCCAATCAAGGTAGTAGCCAATTTGCCCTACTATATCACAACGCCTATTCTCATGCATTTGATCGAGAGTGGCATTCCTTTTAGTGAGTTTGTCGTTATGATGCAAAAAGAAGTGGCGGATCGCATCTCCGCTCAACCAAATACTAAGGCATACGGTAGTTTGTCTATTGCAGTTCAGTATTATATGACAGCCAAGGTTGCCTTTATCGTGCCTCGTACGGTCTTTGTGCCAGCCCCAAACGTGGACTCAGCCATCTTGAAAATGGTGCGTCGTCCAGAGCCAGCTGTAGCAGTGAAAGATGAGAACTTCTTCTTTAAGGTTTCCAAGGCTAGTTTCACCCATCGTCGCAAGACCTTGTGGAATAACCTGACAGGTTATTTTGGGAAGACCGAAGAAATCAAGGACAAACTGACCAAGGCTTTGTATCAGGCAGGCTTGTCTCCATCTGTGCGTGGGGAAGCTCTCAGCTTGGCAGAATTTGCTAGTCTGGCAGATGCGCTTAAAGGACAAGGACTCTAAGATGCAGGGACAAATCATTAAAGCCTTGGCGGGCTTCTACTATGTGGAGAGTGATGGCCAAGTCTATCAGACACGTGCGCGCGGGAATTTTCGTAAAAAAGGCCACACGCCCTATGTTGGGGATTGGGTAGATTTTTCTGCAGAGGAAAATTCCGAAGGTTATATCCTCAAGATTCATGAACGGAAAAACAGTCTCGTCCGTCCGCCCATTGTCAATATTGACCAAGCTGTGGTGATCATGTCCGTCAAGGAACCTGATTTTAACAGTAACTTGCTGGATCGGTTCTTGGTTCTTCTGGAACACAAGGGCATCCATCCTATCGTTTATATTTCTAAAATGGACTTGCTGGAAGATAGAGGAGAACTGGATTTTTATCAGCAGACTTACGGTGCCATTGGTTACGACTTTGTGACTAGTAAAGAAGAACTTTTGCCTTTGTTGACAGGAAAAGTGACGGTCTTTATGGGGCAGACTGGTGTTGGAAAATCAACCCTCCTCAATAAAATCGCACCGGACCTCAATCTTGAAACAGGGTCAATCTCAGATAGTCTTGGTCGTGGGCGTCATACCACTCGAGCTGTGAGTTTTTACAATCTCAATGGGGGTAAAATCGCGGACACACCAGGATTTTCATCTCTGGATTATGAAGTGTCAACGGCTGAAGACCTCAATCAGGCCTTTCCAGAGATTGCCAGTGTCAGTCGAGACTGTAAATTCCGTACTTGTACCCATACCCATGAACCGTCCTGTGCGGTTAAGCCGGCTGTCGAAGAGGGTATCATTGCAACCTTCCGTTTTGACAACTACCTGCAATTCCTCAGTGAAATTGAAAATCGCAGAGAAACCTATAAAAAAGTCAGTAAAAAAATTCCAAAATAAGGAGAAACCTATGTCTCAATACAAGATTGCTCCGTCAATTCTGGCAGCAGATTATGCCAACTTTGAACGTGAAATCAAACGCCTAGAAGCAACTGGGGCAGAATATGCCCATATCGATATCATGGACGGCCACTTTGTGCCACAAATTAGTTTTGGTGCAGGTGTGGTCGAAGCTCTTCGCCCTCATAGCAAGATGGTCTTTGACTGCCACTTGATGGTAGCTAATCCAGAGCATCATTTAGAAGATTTTGCGCGTGCAGGGGCGGATATCATCAGTATTCATGTGGAAGCAACACCTCATATTCATGGCGCCCTCCAAAAGATTCGTTCGCTTGGTGTCAAACCTTCGGTTGTTATCAATCCTGGTACGCCTGTTGAGGTGATCAAGCACGTCCTTCACCTAGTTGACCAAGTCTTGGTCATGACGGTTAACCCTGGCTTTGGTGGTCAAGCTTTCCTACCTGAAACCATGGATAAGATTCGCGAGTTGGTTGCCCTTCGTGAGGAAAAAGGCTTGAACTTTGAAATTGAAGTCGATGGTGGGATTGATGACCGGACCATTGCTCAAGCCAAAGAAGCTGGAGCAACCGTTTTTGTAGCAGGATCCTATGTCTTTAAGGGAGATGTCAATGAACGAGTGCAAACTCTCAGAAAACAACTGGACTAGGGTTGCCGTTTTTGCAGGCGGAGATCGCGGTCATTATCGGACGGATTTTGATAGCTTTGTCGGTGTGGATCGAGGCTCGCTCTGGGTCTTGGAAGAAGACCTTCCTCTCGCTCTAGCAGTTGGGGATTTTGATTCGGTGACTGCAGACGAACGTCAGGTGATTCAAAAACGTGCCCAACATTTTGTTCAAGCCCAGCCAGAAAAGGATGATACAGATCTGGAATTGGCTCTCTTGACCATCTTTGAGCAAAATTCTCAGGCTCAGGTCACTATTTTCGGTGCCCTAGGTGGTCGTATTGACCATATGCTGGCTAATGTCTTTCTGCCTAGCAATCCCAAGTTGGCACCCTATATGCGTCAGATAGCGATTGAGGATGGGCAAAACTTGATTGCCTATTGTCCAGAAGGGACCAGTCAACTTGAACCCCGCTCGGACTACGATTATCTAGCCTTTATGCCAGTTCGGGATAGCCAGCTGACCATTCTTGGTGCCAAGTATGAGTTGACAGAGGAAAATTTTTTCTTTAAAAAAGTGTACGCTTCTAACGAATATATAGATAGGGAAGTTTCGATAACTTGCCCAGATGGCTATGTCGTCGTGCTGCATAGCAAGGACAGGAGGTAGGATGGAGACTGTATTATTACTATTATTAATTGCCAACCTAGCTGGACTCTTTCTCATTTGGCAAAGGCAGGATAAGCAAGACAAGTACCTAGCCAAGAGTTTGGAGGATCAAGCAGACAATCTTTCAGATCAACTGGATTATCGCTTTGAACAAGCCAGACAAGCCAGTCAGCTGGATCAAAAAGATTTGGAAGTGGCTGTCAGCGACCGTTTGCAAGAAGTGCGAATGGAGTTGCACCAAGGCCTGACGCAAGTCCGTCAAGAAATGACAGATAATCTTTTGCAAACTAGGGACAAGACCGACCAACGCCTCCAAGCCTTGCAGGAGTCCAATGAGCAACGTTTAGAACAAATGCGCCAGACGGTCGAGGAAAAACTGGAAAAGACCTTGCAGACGCGCTTGCAGGCTTCCTTTGAGACAGTTTCAAAGCAACTAGAGTCGGTCAACCGAGGTTTGGGAGAAATGCAGACAGTTGCCCGCGATGTTGGTGCCCTCAACAAGGTTCTCTCTGGGACCAAGACGCGAGGGATTCTGGGAGAATTGCAACTGGGGCAAATTATTGAAGATATCATGACACCTGCCCAGTACGAACGAGAATTTGCAACTGTTGAAAACTCTAGCGAGCGAGTAGAGTACGCTATCAAGTTGCCTGGACAGGGTGACCAGGAATATGTATACCTGCCAATTGACTCCAAGTTTCCACTGGCAGATTATTACCGCCTAGAAGAAGCCTATGAAGCAGGTGACAAGGACGAGATTGAACGTTGTCGTAAATCTCTCCTAGCAAGTGTTAAGCGTTTCGCCAAGGATATCAAGAGCAAGTATATAGCGCCACCTCGGACGACCAATTTTGGAGTCTTGTTTGTTCCGACAGAAGGACTTTACTCAGAAATCGTCCGCAATCCTGTCTTCTTTGATGATTTGAGACGGGAGGAGCAGATTATTGTCGCGGGTCCAAGTACCCTATCAGCCCTGCTTAACTCTCTATCAGTTGGCTTCAAAACTCTCAATATCCAAAAGAGTGCCGACCATATCAGCAAGACTCTTGCCAGCGTCAAGACCGAGTTTGGCAAGTTTGGTGGCATTCTGGTCAAGGCACAAAAGCATCTCCAACATGCCTCTGGCAATATTGATGAATTATTAAACCGTCGTACCACAGCTATTGAGCGGACGCTCCGTCACATTGAGTTATCAGAAGGTGAGCCTGCGCTTGATCTACTCCATTTCCAAGAAGATGAGGAAGAATATGAAGATTAGTCACATGAAAAAAGATGAGCTGTTTGAAGGCTTTTACCTGATCAAGTCAGCTGACCTGAGACAGACGCGTGCTGGGAAAAACTACCTAGCCTTTACCTTCCAAGACGATAGCGGCGAGATTGAAGGGAAGCTCTGGGATGCCCAACCTCATAACGTCGAGGCCTTTACCGCAGGGAAAGTCGTCCACATGCAGGGACGTCGAGAAGTTTATAATAATACACCTCAAGTCAATCAAATTACTCTTCGCTTGCCTCAGCCTGGGGAACCCAATGATCCAGCTGATTTCAAGGTCAAGTCGCCAGTTGATGTCAAGGAAATTCGTGACTACATGTCGCAAATGATTTTCAAGATTGAAAATCCTGTCTGGCAGCGTATCGTTCGCAGTCTCTACACCAAGTATGATAAGGAATTCTACTCCTATCCAGCTGCCAAGACCAACCACCATGCCTTTGAGACGGGTTTGGCATATCATACAGCAACCATGGTGCGCTTAGCAGATGCCATTAGTGAGATCTATCCTCAGCTCAACAAGAGCCTGCTCTATGCGGGGATTATGTTGCACGACTTGGCTAAGGTTTTAGAACTCAGTGGTCCTGATCAGACGGAGTACACAGTGCGAGGCAATCTCCTTGGACATATTGCTCTCATCGATAGTGAAATTACTAAGACAGTCATGGAACTAGGCATCGATGATACTAGAGAAGAAGTGGTGCTACTGCGCCATGTCATCCTCAGTCACCATGGCTTACTGGAGTATGGAAGTCCAGTCCGTCCGCGCATTATGGAGGCAGAGATTATCCATATGATTGACAATCTAGATGCCAGCATGATGATGATGTCAACAGCTCTAGCTTTGGTGGACAAAGGAGAGATGACCAATAAAATCTTCGCTATGGACAATCGTTCCTTCTATAAACCAGATTTAGATTAATAATTTAAGAAAAACGAGCATTTTTTACGCAATAATGTTCGTTTTTTTATGTGAATATGGTATAATGGATAAAATATTAAAATTAAATGGAATGGTAAATAAAAATGAAATTAAGAAGAAGTGATCGAATGGTTGTCATTTCCAACTATTTGATTAATAATCCATACAAACTAACAAGTCTCAATACCTTTGCAGAAAAGTACGAATCTGCCAAATCCTCTATCTCAGAGGATATCGTGATTATCAAGCGTGCCTTTGAGGAAATTGAAATCGGTCATATTCAGACTGTGACTGGAGCAGGTGGTGGCGTTATCTTTACACCATCAATCTCGAGTCATGAAGCCAAAGAAATGATCGCAGACTTGCGTGACAAACTTTCAGAAAGCGACCGTATCTTGCCAGGTGGCTACATCTACCTGTCTGATTTGCTCAGTACACCTGCCATTTTGAAAAATATTGGGCGCATCATTGCCAAGAGCTTTATGGACCAAAAAATCGATGCCGTTATGACAGTAGCAACAAAAGGTGTGCCACTCGCAAATGCAGTTGCCAATGTCCTCAATGTTCCATTTGTCATTGTGCGCCGTGACTTGAAAATTACCGAAGGTTCAACGGTCAGCGTCAACTATGTATCAGGTTCCAGCGGTGACCGCATTGAGAAAATGTTCCTTTCAAAACGCAGCCTCAAGGCAGGCAGTCGTGTCTTGATTGTGGATGACTTTTTGAAAGGCGGCGGAACTGTCAACGGGATGATTAGTCTCTTGCGTGAGTTCGACTCTGAACTAGCCGGTGTCGCAGTCTTTGCAGATAATGCCCAAGAAGAACGTGAAAAGCAGTTTGATTACAAGTCACTCTTGAAAGTAACCAATATTGATGTCAAGAACCAATCCATCGATGTTGAGATTGGAAATATCTTTGACGAAGACAAATAAGAGATAGAACTAAAGGTTGGAACGATTGTCCCAGCCTTTCTTTGCAAACAGAATAGAAGGATGCCTATGAAAACACCATTTATCAGCCGTGAAGATTTAGAAACAATTGTTGCAGAGTTCCCGACTCCCTTTCACCTGTATGACGAGAAGGGGATTCGTGAAAAAGCAAGAGCCGTCAACCAGGCCTTTTCTTGGAATAAGGGATTCAAAGAATATTTTGCCGTCAAGGCCACTCCAACACCAGCTATCTTGAAAATCCTCAAAGAGGAAGGTTGCGGTGTGGACTGTTCTAGTTACGTGGAGCTCTTGATGAGCCATAAACTGGATTTCCCCGGTTCTGAGATCATGTTCTCTTCTAACAACACGCCAGACCAAGAGTACGCATATGCGCGTGAATTGGGTGCGACCATTAACTTGGATGCCTTTGAAGATATTGAACATCTGGAGCGAGCGGCAGGCATCCCAGAAATCATCTCTTGTCGTTACAATCCTGGAGGCGTTTTTGAGCTAGGGACAGACATCATGGACAATCCTGGAGAAGCCAAGTTTGGGATGACCAAGGACCAGCTTTTTGAAGCCTTTGCCATCTTGAAGGAAAAAGGAGCCAAGACATTTGGGATTCACTCTTTCCTAGCATCCAATACTGTCACCCATCTCTACTACCCAGAGTTGGCGCGTCAGCTTTTTGAATTAGCCGTTGAAATCAAGGAAAAGTTGGGTATTTCGCTAGACTTTATCAATCTTTCCGGCGGTATTGGTGTCAACTATCGTCCTGAGCAGGAGCCAAATGACATCGCTGTGATTGGTGAAGGAGTGCGTAAGGTTTATGAAGAAGTTCTTACACCTGCAGGACTTGGTCAGGTTAAGATTTTCACCGAATTGGGTCGCTTTATGTTAGCCCCTCACGGAGCTTTGGTCACAAGAGTCACTCATAAGAAAAAAACCTATCGTACCTATCTGGGTGTGGACGCCTCAGCAGTCAACCTCATGCGCCCCGCCATGTATGGGGCCTACCACCATATCACCAATCTGACCCATCCAGACGGACCAGTTGAGGTGGTAGATGTGGTTGGTTCACTCTGTGAAAACAATGATAAATTTGCAGTGAACCGCGAACTACCTTATACAGAAATCGGTGATTTGCTAGTGATTCATGATACAGGTGCACATGGATTCTCCATGGGTTACCAGTACAATGCCAAACTACGCTCGGCAGAAATCCTCTATACCGAAGAAGGAAAAGCCCGCCAAATCCGCCGTGCAGAGCGCCCTGAGGACTATTTCGCAACCTTGTATGGTTTTGATTTTGAATCGGATCATTAAAAAAATTGAAAATGAAAGTGAAAAACAGATTGCTTTCTAAAAAATAGACAAAAAAACCTTGTTTTTCACCTTACTCGTGATATAATAAAACTATAAAACGGTTTCAAGGAAGGTGACGATATGTCTGAAGAAACAATTGACTATGGACAAGTGACAGGAATGGTGCATTCGACAGAGAGTTTTGGGGCGGTAGATGGCCCTGGGATTCGGTTTATTGTCTTTTTGCAGGGCTGTCACATGCGTTGCCAGTACTGTCATAACCCCGATACATGGGCGATGGAGACCAATAAATCACGCGAACGGACAGTAGACGATGTTTTGTCAGAAGCCCTTCGCTACCGTGGATTCTGGGGAGACAAGGGAGGAATCACTGTCAGTGGAGGAGAAGCCCTCTTACAGATTGATTTCTTGATTGCCCTCTTTACCAAGGCCAAGGAAAAAGGAATCCACTGTACCTTGGATACCTGTGCCCTTCCGTTCCGTAATAAACCACGTTATCTCGAAAAGTTTAATAAACTCATGGCGGTGACAGACTTGGTTCTCTTGGATATCAAGGAAATCAATGAAGAACAGCACAAGATTGTCACAAGCCAAACCAATAAAAACATCTTGGCCTGTGCCCAGTACCTATCAGATATTGGGAAACCTGTTTGGATTCGCCACGTGCTGGTTCCAGGATTGACAGATAGAGATGAGGATTTGATCGAACTTGGTAAGTTTGTCAAGACCCTCAAAAATGTTGACAAGTTTGAAATCTTGCCTTATCACACGATGGGTGAGTTCAAGTGGCGTGAACTTGGGATTCCTTATTCGCTTGAAGGGGTAAAACCACCAACAGCAGACCGTGTCAAGAATGCCAAGGAATTAATGGATACAGAAAGCTACCAAGACTATATGAAACGTGTTCATGGATAAAAAAGAAGCCTGATGGAGACATCGGGCTTTTGTGATGCAAAAAGGCTTAGCTGAGAGGCTAAGTCTTTTTCTTATTTTCTAGAATGTTGTTTACCAGCATTGCGTTTTTTATGTTTCTTATTAGTCATAATCGCAGTTGCTTGGTTTGGAGTGACATCTTTGCGTCCGCCTCCAGTTGAAAATGAACTTGCTTTTGGTGGATTCTTGGCAAATTCTTCACGAACTTTTTTGCGAAGTTTTGGACGAACAACATAGTTAACGATGAACTGTTGGAGAATCATCATGAAACCACCGACAACCCAGTAAAGCGTCACACTGGCTGGTGCGAAGAAGGAGAAGACGACAATCATGAGTGGGCTCATGTAAATCATTTTCTTGAGCTGTTCTCTTTGCATCTCGTCTTCTACTCCATGAAGTGAGAGAAGTGATTGGAGGTAGTAGAGGATACCAGCAAAGGCTACAAGGATCATACTTGGGGAACCAAGATTGATACCCAAGAAGGTAGAGCTAGCTACACCATCAGTGTATTGGGCTGCAAAGTAGATAGCAGAGAAGAAAGGCATTTGAATGAGGATAGGGAAACATCCTACACCACCGAACATGCTGATGCCGTGTTCTTTCTGAGCTGCAAAGAGAGCTTGTTGGGCTTCTAATTTTTCTTCTTGAGTTGTTGCCTCTTTGAGGCGTGTTTGATGTGGCTCAAGGACATGTTTGAGGGCATTCATCTTTTCAGAGTGAAGCGTTGCCTTCCATGATTGGTAGATACCAAGTGGCAAGATAATCAAACGCACGATAATGGTTACGATGATGATAGCCACACCAAAGCCTAGACCTTTATCAGTAGCGAAGTACTTGATAGCTTCAGCCATAGGTGCTCCGATGGTATTCCAAATCAATCCTGTGGGTTGTCCTGTTGCTTTGTCTACTTGGACACAGCCTGACAAGACGAGTAGCATAGCCACTCCCATAGCAGAGAGGGCAAAACGTTTAATAGATTTCAATGTTTTCATTCCTTCTTTAAAAATTATACCCTTCTATTCTACTGTTTTTTTGTAAAATATACAATAGTTCTAGAGACCTAATTTGCGACTTTGAAGTCCGAATAGGATGAAAAGTTGCTCATTTGTACATCTAGATAGGTAACTTTTGAAAAAGGTGTCGGACCTTTTCGGATCTCTTGGATAAATTTTGCCATAGTGGCAGAGGAGTCTGCCTGAGCAAGAATTTCCACTGTGCCATCGTCATTATTCCAGACACGACCAGTGATGCCACCGATTTCAAGAGCTAAAGTATAAACACCCCAACGGAAACCAACACCTTGCACCCTGCCTTGGGCAATCATTCTAACCTTTTGCATACCAAACCCCTTTGATTGTGTTATAATATTTCTATGACTATTATAACCTCAAAAGCCAATTCAGTGGTAAAAAATGCCAAGAAATTACATCAAAAAAAATATCGAAAGTCTGCTTATTTGATTGAGGGCTGGCACTTATTTGAAGAAGCTGTTCAAGCAGGAGTAACGATTGAGAAGATTTTTGCCTTAGAAAGTTACCGAGATCAGCTAGTTGCTTTTCCTCAAACTATCTGGGTTTCAGAGGAGATTTTGCTAGATTTGGCAGATACGCAAACTCCTCAAGGGATTGTTGCAGTGATTCAAAAAGAAGAAGTGGGACTGCCCGATCTCCATCAGGGCAAGTTTCTATTTTTAGAAGATGTCCAAGATCCTGGCAATGTGGGCACCATGATTCGGACGGCGGATGCTGCAGGTTTTACAGGAGTCATTGTTTCAGACAAGTCAGCGGATATCTACAGTCTTAAGACCCTACGTTCCATGCAAGGAAGCCATTTTCACTTGCCCATCTATCGTCTGCCTCTTGCCAGCTTTGTAGAAGAGGCCAAGAAGAGCGATTTGCCCATTCTGGCAACGACCTTATCGAGAGAGTCAAAGGATTATCGTGAGCTTTCTTCACTAGAGAACTTTGTTTTAGTCATGGGAAATGAAGGACAGGGGATTAGTTCTGTCATGGCTGAGAGTGCTGATCAGCTGGTTCATATTAGCATGAAAGGCCGAGCGGAAAGTCTCAATGTGGCGGTTGCCGCAGGTATTTTGATGTTTTATTTCAGCTAATTTATAAAAACTTTGTTATAATCAAGACATATTTATAGAAAAAGGAGAATCAGAATGAATCAAACGATTATTCAAGAACGTTCAGGTCTCAATCAATTTTACGCTAAGGTTTATGCCTTTGTGGGACTTGGGATTGGTCTATCAGCTCTCGTGTCAGCTTTGATGTTGACAGTCTTTCAGTCCCAATTGGTCTACTTTTTAATGCATGGCCGTCTCTGGCTGATGATTGCAACTTTTGCAGAACTTGCTCTAGTCTTTGTTGCAAGTAGCATGGCTGCCAAAAATAGTCCAGCAGCTCTCCCAGTATTTTTAGTTTATTCTGTTTTAAATGGCTTTACGCTTAGTTTTGTCGTAGCCTTCTATACACCTGGGACCGTCTTATCAGCCTTTGTATCCAGTGCCCTTCTCTTCTTTGTCATGGCGGCAATCGGAATTTTCACTAAGAAAGATTTGAGTGGAATGGGCCGAGCTTTGATGGCGGCGCTTGTTGGTCTTATCATTGCCATGGTTGTGAATCTATTTTTAGCCAATAGTTTCTTTGACTACATGATTAGTATTGCCATGGTCTTGGTTTTCTCAGGTTTGATTGCTTGGGACAACCAAAAGATTCGCTATGTTTATGAGCAGTCACGAGGGCAAGTAGCGACAGGTTGGGTCATCTCAATGGCGCTCAGCATCTATCTAGACTTTATCAACCTCTTCCTTAGCATCTTACGAATCTTTGGTCGAAACGATTAATGAATAACAGAGTCAGTGTTCAAAAGAGCACTGACTTTTTCTTATTTACTCTTTTCTTTTCTTGGAAATAGGTGTATAATGCTTTTAATTAATTTTTTGAGGAGCTGTTTATGAAGAAAAGTTTTATTCATCAACAAGAAGAAATTTCCTTTGTCAAAAACACTTTTACCCAGTATTTGAAAGATAAGTTAGAAGTTGTTGAAGTTCAAGGTCCTATCTTGAGCAAGGTCGGAGATGGGATGCAGGACAACCTGTCAGGTGTCGAAAATCCAGTATCTGTCAAGGTTTTGCAGATTCCAGATGAAACTTATGAAGTCGTTCACTCACTTGCCAAATGGAAACGTCACACCTTGGCTCGTTTTGGTTTCGGTGAAGGTGAGGGTCTGTTTGTTCACATGAAGGCCCTTCGTCCAGACGAAGATTCGCTCGACGCGACCCACTCAGTTTATGTGGACCAGTGGGACTGGGAGAAGGTTATCCCAAATGGTCAACGCAATATCGCCTATCTCAAAGAAACCGTTGAGAAGATTTACAAGGCTATTCGTCTAACAGAGCTAGCCGTAGAAGCCCGCTACGATATCGAATCCATCTTGCCAAAACAAATCACCTTTATCCATACAGAAGAGTTGGTGGAACGCTATCCAGATCTAACACCGAAAGAGCGTGAAAATGCGATCTGTAAAGAGTTTGGTGCAGTCTTCTTGATTGGTATTGGTGGCGAGTTGCCTGACGGAAAACCTCATGATGGCCGTGCACCTGACTACGATGACTGGACAACAGAGTCTGAAAATGGCTACAAGGGGTTGAATGGGGATATTCTCGTTTGGAACGAATCTCTTGGTTGTGCCTTTGAACTTTCATCAATGGGGATTCGGGTAGATGAGGATACCCTTCGTCGCCAAGTGGCTCTTACAGGAGACGAAGATCGTCTAGAATTGGAATGGCATAAAGCCTTGCTTAACGGCCTTTTCCCACTGACAATCGGTGGAGGTATCGGACAGTCTCGGATGGCCATGTTCCTTCTTCGTAAGAAACACATCGGAGAGGTCCAGACCAGTGTCTGGCCTCAAGAAGTCCGCGATACGTACGAAAATATTTTGTAGAGAATCGAACCGCAAGGTTCGGTTTTCTTTCTCTTTTTGCCTATAATTTGGTATAATAAACGGTATGAAAATCGTATCAGGAATCTACGGAGGGCGTCCCCTCAAGACGCTAGAAGGCAAGACGACGAGGCCGACATCAGATAAGGTGCGTGGAGCTATCTTTAACATGATAGGTCCCTATTTTGAGGGTGGTCGTGTCTTGGATCTCTATGCTGGCAGTGGTGGTTTATCCATCGAGGCAGTCTCGCGTGGGATGTCCCATGCTGTCTTAGTGGAACGGGATCGAAAGGCACAAGCTATCATCGCTGAAAATATCCAAATGACCAAGGAAGTTTCCAAATTTCAGCTCATAAAGATGGAGGGTGAACGGGCCTTGGAGCAAGTGAAAGGTCCCTTTGACCTGGTCTTTTTAGACCCTCCCTATGCCAAGGAACAAATCGTTGCAGATATCGAAAAAATGGCAGAAAGAAACCTTTTCTCCGAAGAGGTCATGGTTGTCTGTGAAACCGATAAGTCTGTAGAACTTCCAGAAGAAATCGCCTGCTTAGGTATCTGGAAGGAAAAAATATATGGGATTAGTAAGGTGACAGTCTATGTCAGATAAAATTGGATTATTTACAGGTTCATTTGATCCGATGACAAATGGACATCTGGATATCATTGAACGTGCCAGCAAACTCTTTGATAAGCTCTATGTCGGGGTGTTCTACAATCCCCACAAACAAGGTTTTCTCCCTGTTGAAAACCGTAAACGGGCAGTCAAAAAAGCGGTGGCGCATTTAGCTAATGTAGAGGTGCTGGCTTCTCATGACCAACTAGTCGTCGATGTTGCAAGAAGACTGGGGGCTAAGACCCTTGTCCGTGGCTTGCGAAATACCACCGACTTGCAATACGAGTCTAGTTTTGATTACTACAATCATCAACTGGCTCCAGAAATCGAAACCATTTACTTATATAGCCGCCCAGAGCATCTTTATATCAGCTCTTCGGCCGTGAGAGAACTTCTGAAGTTTGGTCAGGAGATTCAGCAATATGTCCCAAACAGTGTTGTGGAGGAATTAGAACATGAAGAAAAAAACTAGATGGCCCTTATATGTCATCCTAGCACTAGTATTGACTTTTTTAGCCTTTGTAGTACCTTTGCCATACTACATAGAAGTTCCAGGTGGAGCGGAAGATATTCGTCGCGTTTTGAAAGTCAATGAAACAGAAGACACAGAAGCAGGAGCTTACCAGTTTGTAACAGTCGGCATTCGACATGCAACCCTATCGCATCTTGTCTATGCTTGGTTAACACCTTTCACGGATATTAGAAGTGCCAAGGAGACTACGGGTGGCTCTACGGATGCAGAGTTTATGCGGATCAATCAGTTCTACATGCAAACTTCTCAAAATATGGCCAAATATCAAGGTTTGAAGACGGCTGGTAAGGATATCGAACTCAAGTATCTGGGAGTCTATGTCTTGACCGTGACGGACAATTCAACTTTTAAGGGCATTCTGAACATAGCAGACACCGTGACGGCTGTTAATGACAAAATATTTGACAGTTCAAAAGACTTGGTCGACTATGTTAATTCTCAACAATTAGGAGATACGGTCAAGGTAACCTATGAGGAAGACGGAAAAGTCAAGTCTGCTGAAGGTAAAATTATCACTCTCGAAAACGGGAAAAACGGGATTGGGATTGGCTTGATTGACCGTACGGAAGTGACCAGTGACGTTCCAATTCGCTTCTCCACAGCTGGTATCGGTGGGCCAAGTGCAGGTCTCATGTTTAGTCTCGCTATCTACACCCAGATAGCAGATCCAGGACTTCGTAATGGCCGCATTGTTGCAGGAACGGGAACCATTGATCGCGATGGAAATGTTGGCGACATCGGTGGAATTGACAAAAAAGTAGTTGCAGCCTCTCGTCAGGGAGCCAACATCTTTTTTGCTCCTGACAATCCAGTCACTGAGGAAGCAAAAAAAGCAGATCCAAATGCGAAAAGCAACTATGAAACAGCCCTAGAAGCTGCTAAAACGATCAAAACAGAGATGAAAATCGTTCCCGTTAAGACTTTGCAGGATGCAATTGATTACCTTAAAAACAACCCCTAATTCGTAGAAAAATCGAAAACTAGCGCGCAAGCGGATAAGATGGTATAATAGTCAAATGGTTCAATTATTATTCACTCTAAGTAGTCATATACTCTTTATTTATTTGAGTTTTTACCTTTTGAAGGATCTTGTGAGATGGGAAAAGGTTTTAAAAGTGACCGCTACTAACACAAAAAAGGTTCGTTTGTTGGTAGGCTTCTTTAGTATTGTGATGGGCTACATCTTGAGTTCATTCTTTATCAGTTTGTACCAACTGTGGCAAGAAGCACTTAGGGGACTATTATAAAATCAAAAGTAAAGGAAACAACTATGGAAAAAATTGTGGTTCAAGGCGGTGATAATCGTCTGGTCGGAAGTGTGACGATCGAGGGGGCAAAGAATGCCGTCTTGCCCTTGTTGGCAGCGACTATTCTAGCAAGTAAGGGTAAGACAGTCTTGCAGAACGTTCCAATCTTGTCAGATGTTTTTACCATGAATCAAGTAGTTCGTGGTCTGAATGCCAAAGTTGACTTTGATGAGGAAGCTCATCTTGTCGAAGTCGATGCGACTGGCGACATCACAGAGGAGGCTCCTTATAAGTATGTCAGCAAGATGCGTGCATCGATTGTTGTCTTGGGACCAATCCTTGCTCGTGTAGGACATGCAAAAGTTTCTATGCCAGGGGGATGTACCATCGGGAGTCGTCCCATCGACCTCCACCTCAAGGGCTTGGAAGCTATGGGGGCAAAGATAACCCAGACAGCTGGTTACATCGAAGCCAAGGCAGAACGCTTGCATGGTGCTCATATCTATATGGATTTCCCTAGTGTCGGCGCGACACAAAACCTGATGATGGCAGCGACGTTAGCTGACGGTGTGACTGTCATTGAGAATGCTGCGCGTGAGCCGGAAATTGTTGACTTGGCTATTCTTCTTAATGAAATGGGAGCCAAGGTCAAGGGAGCTGGTACCGAAACAATCACAGTGACTGGTGTTGAGGAACTCCATGGAACAACTCATAATGTGGTACAGGATCGTATCGAAGCAGGAACCTTTATGGTGGCGGCAGCTATGACCGGTGGCGATGTTCTCGTTCGTGATGCCGTCTGGGAACACAATCGCCCCTTGATTTCAAAACTACTTGAAATGGGTGTTGAAGTGACAGAGGAATCAGAAGGCATCCGTGTTCGTTCTCAACTTGAAAATCTCAAGGCTGTTCATGTAAAAACTTTACCACACCCAGGATTCCCAACAGATATGCAGGCGCAATTTACAGCTCTGATGACAGTCGCAAAAGGGGAATCCACCATGGTGGAAACGGTGTTTGAGAATCGCTTCCAACACTTGGAAGAAATGCGCCGTATGGGCTTGCATTCAGAGATTATCCGTGACACAGCTCGTATTGTTGGGGGACAGGCTTTACAGGGTGCAGAAGTTCTATCAACGGACCTTCGCGCTAGTGCTGCTTTGATTTTGACAGGTCTGGTGGCGCAGGGAGAAACAGTTGTTGGTAAGT
Organism: Streptococcus oralis; assembly: GCA_905372585.1. Taxonomy (GTDB): domain Bacteria; phylum Bacillota; class Bacilli; order Lactobacillales; family Streptococcaceae; genus Streptococcus; species Streptococcus oralis_CJ. Next base: position 225,086 of record CAJPPL010000001.1, on the reverse strand, counting down.
TAGTCCACCTTGATAGAGGTTACTACCGTTTCCATGAGAAATTGGCTCAGCTAGGAGCGAAGATTCAGCGAATCGAGGCAAATGATGAAGAAGAATAAAAACTTACGCTATGTACTCCGTCGTTTACTGTTGATTTTTATCGTACTATTGCTAGGCTTTCTGGCTTTAGGAATCGGCTTGATGGTTGGTTATGGCATCCTAGGAAAGGGACAGGATCCATGGGCAATCTTGTCTCCAGCAAAGTGGCAGGAATTGATTAGCAAATTTACAGGAAATTAGACTGGGAGACCAGTCTTTTTCTAAAGAAATAAGGAGAAAAATGGACAAAAAAACAAGACAAGCTCTGATAGGGTTACTTCTATTCTTACTCTTGGCTGCTGGAAGCTACTATATCAAGCAGATGCAGACAGCGCCAAACACCCCTAGAACCAAGGTTAGTCAGAAAAAACAAGCTTCAGAAGCTCCCAGTCAGGAGCTAGCTGAAAGTGTCTTAACTGAGTCAATCAAAAATCAAATCAAGGGGGGGCTCGAGTGGAATGGAGCAGGGGCCTTCATTGTCAATGGCAATAAAACCAATCTAGATGCCAAGGTTTCTAGCAAACCCTATGCGGATAATAAAACAAAGACAGTTGGAAAAGAAACAGTCCCGACTGTTGCCAATGCCATCTTATCCAAAGCGACTCGGCAGTATAAGAATCGTGAAGAGACTGGAAATGGCTCAACCTCTTGGACGCCACCAGGATGGCATCAGGTTAAGAATCTAAAGGGAGCCTACACACATGCAGTTGATAGAGGACACCTGCTGGGCTATGCCTTGATAGGTGGATTGGATGGTTTTGATGCCTCTACTAGCAATCCCAAGAACATTGCAGTCCAGACAGCTTGGGCAAACCAAGCGCAGGCTGAAGATTCGACAGGTCAGAACTACTATGAGAGTTTGGTCAGAAAAGCCTTGGACCAAAACAAGAGGGTCCGTTATCGGGTGACGCTCCACTATGCGACAAATGAGGACCTAGTTCCATCCGCTTCACAAATCGAAGCCAAGTCTTCAGATGGCGAATTGGAATTCAATGTCCTAATCCCCAATGTTCAAAAGGGAATCCAGCTTGATTACCAAACGGGTCAAGTAACAGTGACGGACTAGAAACAATAGATACTATAAAAACAGCTCCTTTGTCTTCTAGAGGCAGGGGAGTTGTTCTTTAAATGAAAAATAATGTGAATCCTGAGGGATTTTATGATATAATGGAACACAAGATACTATTTTAGGAGAAGGACTATGGAAGACCCGAGCAGTCAGAATTTGTTGCTACAGTTTGTATTGTTATTTATCTTGACCTTGTTAAATGCTTTTTTCTCAGCCACTGAAATGGCGATGGTGTCACTAAACCGTTCCCGAGTGGAACAAAAGGCAGAAGAGGGAGACAAACGTTACATTCGTTTGTTAAAGGTACTTGAAAATCCTAACCACTTTTTATCAACGATTCAAGTTGGTATCACGTTAATTACCATCTTGTCAGGGGCTAGTTTAGCAGAAACTCTAGGACGCGAAATCGCATCTTGGATGGGAAATAGTGAAACAGCTTACGCTATTGCAAGTTTTCTATCTTTAGCGTTTTTGACCTATATTTCTATTGTTTTTGGGGAACTCTATCCCAAGAGAATCGCTCTAAATCTGAAAGATACCTTGGCTATCCGAACCGCACCAGTCATTATTGGCTTGGGGAAAATTGTCAGCCCCTTTGTTTGGCTTCTGTCGGCTTCAACTAATCTATTGAGCCGTGTAACGCCAATGACCTTTGATGATGCTGATGAGAAGATGACACGTGATGAAATAGAGTACATGCTCACCAATAGTGAAGAAACACTGGATGCAGATGAGATTGAAATGCTACAGGGAATCTTTTCTCTAGATGAACTGATGGCTCGTGAGCTAATGGTGCCTCGTACAGATGCCTTTATGGTAGATATTCAGGATGACAGTCAAACGATTATCCAAAGTATTCTAAAGCAAAATTTCTCACGTATCCCTGTTTACGATGGGGATAAGGACAATGTGATTGGTTTGATTCATACCAAGCGTTTGCTAAACGCCGCCTATGCAGATGGCTTTGAAAATATTGTCTGGAAACGAATCCTCCAAACACCGCTATTTGTGCCTGAGACCATCTTTGTGGACGACCTCCTTAAAGAGCTTCGAAATACCCAAAACCAAATGGCCATCTTACTAGACGAATACGGTGGTATGGCTGGTTTGGTAACTCTGGAAGATCTTCTAGAAGAGATTGTCGGTGAGATCGATGACGAGACGGATAGGGCAGAAATCGAAGTCCATCAAATCGGTGAGGACACCTATATTGCACAGGGAACCATGAACCTTAACGACTTCAATGACTACTTTGGTGTCGAACTAGAAAGTGATGATGTGGATACCATCGCCGGTTATTATTTGACGGGTGTTGGTACGATTCCAACAACTGAAAAAATCAGTTATGAACTGGTCAGTCAAAACAAACAAATCGTCCTGACCAATGATAAGGTGAAAAATGGACGTGTTACCAAGGTAAAAGTTCAAATCACAGAACTAGAACCTGAAGAAGAAACAGAATAAAGCAGTGACTTGAGTCACTGCTTTTTGTAAATCAATATGGTAGATACAGTTATTCCTAATAGATAGGGATAACAAAAAAGCCCGATTTTTCAGGCTTTCTGTCTCGTTGAATTCTGATAAAACAGATGATATAAGGCGGTAGACGGATTTGAACCGACGATCAAGCTTTTGCAGAGCCGTGCCTTACCACTTGGCTATACCGCCTCAACGTTTATTATTATACCTTGAAAATCATTTCCCGTCAATAGTTTCTTATTCTAAAATCCAATTTAGGAAAACAGATGGTGATTGAAGAAGTGAGAAAAAGCTTGTAAAAATCCCGTTCTAAAGAAGATCAGACTAGAAAGTATTTCTTGAAGAAACAAACAAAGAATGCAGAAATTTTGACAAATAGAAGTTTTTTGAGGAAATGCGCCTAAATATTCTGAAAATTCGTTTACTTTTTAAAAAATATATGTTATAATTTCCAATAAGCCTAAATTTTTCAAGAGGAGTTAAAAACATGAAAAAAAGTAGAGTATTTGTTGCAGCAGGAGTTGCTTTATTAGCGGCAGGAGTACTAGCTGCTTGTGGTTCTTCAAAATCATCTGATTCAACAGCGCCAAAAAATTATGGCTATGTTTATTCAGCTGACCCAGAAACGTTGGATTACCTCATTTCAGGGAAACAAAGTACTAAGATTGCCACTTCAAATGGTATCGATGGTCTTTTCACAAACGACAAGTATGGGAACCTAGTCCCTGCAGTTGCAGAAGACTGGTCAGTTTCAAAAGATGGTTTGACTTATACCTACAAGATTCGTAAAGGTGTTAAATGGATGACATCAGATGGTGAAGAGTATGCTGAAGTAAAAGCCAAAGACTTTGTAAATGGCTTGAAACACGCGGCTGATAACAAGTCTGAAGCACTTTATCTAGCAGAAGGTTCAGTTAAAGGTCTAGCTGACTATACAGCTGGAAACAATAAAGACTTTTCTTCAGTCGGTGTAAAGGCAGTTGATGATTATACTCTTGAGTATACTTTGAACCAGCCAGAACCATACTGGAATTCTAAGATGGCCTACTCAATCTTCTGGCCATTGAACGAAGATTTTGAAAAATCAAAAGGGGCTGACTTTGCCAAAGCAACTGACCCTACATCATTGCTTTACAATGGTCCGTTCTTACTGAAAGGTTTGACTGCTAAATCTTCTATCGAGTTCGCTAAGAATGAAAATTACTGGGACAAAGATAATGTTCATATTGATAAAGTAACCCTTGCTTTCTATGATGGATCAGACCAAGAGTCAATTGAACGTAACTTTACAAGTGGAGCCTATAGCTATGCTCGTCTCTTCCCAACAAGTTCAAACTATTCTAAAGTAGAAGAGACTTACAAGGAAAATATCTTCTACACTCCATCAGGACCTGGCGTTTTTGGTCTAGGTGTGAATATTGACCGTCAAAGTTACAAATACACTTCTAAGACAACTGATGAAGAAAAGTCTTCTACTAAGAAAGCCCTTCTTAACAAGGACTTCCGTCAGGCCTTGAACTTTGCCTTTGACCGTACGTCTTACTCAGCTCAAGTAAATGGTAAGGAAGGTGCTCCTCTTGCAGTTCGTAACCTCTTTGTGAAACCTAACTTTGTCTCAGCAGGCGAAAAAACTTTCGGTGACTTGGTAACTGAAAAGATGGCAGCTTACGGTGATGAGTGGAAGAATGTAAACTTTGCAGATGGTCAAGATGGACTTTTCAACGCCGATAAAGCCAAAGCCGAATTTGCCAAAGCCAAAACAGCATTGGAAGCAGAAGGTGTGAAATTCCCTATCCACTTGGATATCCCAGTAGACCAAACTAATAAGAACTATATCGCACGTATCCAATCCTTCAAACAATCCGTTGAAACAGTACTTGGTGAAGGCAATGTAGTCATTGATATTCAACAAATTTCTAAAGATGAGTTGAACAATATCACATACTATGCTGCAAACGCTGCAGCAGAAGATTGGGATCTCTCAGGAACAGTTGGATGGAACCCAGACTATGAAGATCCATCAACTTATCTTGATATCTTGAAAACAACTAACAGCGAGCAAACAAAAACTTATATGGGTTATGACGATCCAGCAAATGCAGCGGCTGCACAAGTTGGTTTGAAAGAATACGATAAGTTAGTTGATGAAGCTGCAAAAGAAACCAACGACTTAAATGTTCGTTATGAAAAATATGCGGCTGCTCAAGCTTGGTTGACAGACAGCTCCCTCTTCCTGCCAGCTATGTCAGGTAGTGGTGCTGCACCATTCATTTCTCGTGTTGTACCATTCACAGCATCATACAGCCAATCTGGAGATAAGGGCTCAGACGTATACTTCAAGTATATTCAGTTACAAGACAAGGTTGTAACAAAAGCCGACTATGAACAAGCTCGTGAAAAATGGCTCAAAGAGAAAAAAGAATCAAACGAAAAAGTTCAAAAAGAATTGGCTAATCACGTTAAATAAATAACTCTCAAGAGAACTTTCTCTCCATGAGGAGAAGGTTCTTTTGGGATTTTAAAAGGAAACGATATGAAGAAATATATTTTTATGCGTGTATTGCGTTCATTGTTGTCTATTTTCTTGGTGACAACTTTGACCTACACAATTATCTATACGATGGTTCCTCGGAAATTGATTTTCAAGCAGGATACCAACTATAACAAGATTGCAACGACGCCAGATAAACGGGACAATTATGAAAATACCGTTTATGAGCGGATGGGCTATATCGAGTACTACGATACCAAAGAGTTGCAAGAAAAAGCTAGCGCGATGGACTCATCTGTAACAGTAGATGCAAATGATACCAACAAAGCAATCTACGAAAAATACATTAACCAACTAGGAAATGGTTGGACGCTAGGTGTATTCTCAGAAAGTGGTCAATTCTATGCTACGCGTGAAATTCCGATTTATGAACGTGTTTTCAAATTCTATGCCAACTTGATTGATATTGATCATCCAAACAAGATTCAAGACCCTGAAAATCCAAACTTGGAACGCTATCTTCGTTTTGAAAACGATCCTGCTATCGGTTGGTCATTGGTTGGTTCAGGTACAAAACATAAGTATCTTTTGTATTTCAATAACCAATTCCCATTTGTTCACCAAAACTTTGTGAACGTTAACTTGGGTGATTCTTACCCAACTTATGCAAACACTCCAGTGCTTCAAGTTATCACACAAGGTCAGGGACAAACTAAGACAGCAGAAGTTCAATTCCCTACAGGTAAAAAGACTTCATCAGTAGATATCTACTCTCGTACCTACAAATCACCAAGTCAAGCAGACGCACGTGAGGTGGCAAACTATGGTAAGGACGATCCTTACACGGCTACAGAAAGCAATTACCAATACCCATCTATGATTGCAAGTTCAGCTGTTGCTGGTTTGATTGGTTTGATTATTTCGTATGCTATCGCTATTCCACTTGGATCTGCCATGGCTCGCCATAAGAATACTTGGATTGACAGCTTCTCGACAGGGACTTTGACTTTCTTGCTTGCTCTTCCAACGATTGCCTTGGTTTACATCGTGCGCTTGATTGGATCATCTATTGGTCTTCCAGACTCCTTCCCTATCTTGGGTGCTGGAGATTGGCGTTCTTATGTCTTACCAGCAGTCATTCTTGGCTTGCTTGGTGCCCCTGGTCTTGCTATTTGGATTCGTCGTTACATGATCGACTTGCAATCTCAAGATTTCGTTCGATTTGCTCGTGCAAAAGGACTGTCTGAAAAAGAAATTTCAAACAAACACATCTTTAAAAATGCCATGGTTCCTTTGGTTTCAGGGATTCCAGGTTCGATCCTTGGTGTTATTGGTGGAGCAACTCTTACAGAAACAGTCTTCGCCTATCCAGGTATGGGTAAAATGTTAATTGACTCTGTAAAAGCATCAAATAATAACATGGTGGTTGGTCTTGTCTTCATTTTTACATGTTTATCAATCTTCTCATACTTTATTGGTGACATTTGGATGACAATTATTGATCCACGTATTAAATTGACAGAGAAAGGAGGCAAATAATGTCAACAATCGGAAAAGAAAAATTTCAGTTCGTAAAACGTGACGATTTTGCCTCTGAAACAATTGACGCCCCTGCCTATTCATACTGGGGTTCTGTATTTAGACAATTTCTAAAGAAAAAATCAACCGTCTTTATGCTAGGAATTTTGGTTGCTATTATCTTGATGAGCTTTATTTACCCAATGTTCTCAGATTTTGACTTCAACGATGTAAGTAAGGTCAATGACTTCTCTGCTCGTTTTATCAAGCCCAATGCTGAACATTGGTTTGGTACAGATAGCAATGGTAAATCCTTGTTTGACGGGGTTTGGTTTGGTGCGCGTAACTCTATCCTCATCTCTGTAATTGCAACTTTTATCAACCTTGTAATTGGGGTTATTGTTGGTGGAATTTGGGGAATTTCAAAATCCGTTGACCGTGTCATGATGGAAGTTTATAACATTATTTCAAACATTCCATCTCTCTTGATTGTCATTGTCTTGACTTACTCAATCGGTGCTGGTTTCTGGAATTTGATTTTTGCCATGAGTGTGACAACTTGGATTGGGATTGCTTATATGATTCGTATCCAAATCATGCGTTACCGTGATTTGGAATACAACCTTGCTTCTCAAACACTTGGAACACCAACCTTTAAAATCATTGTTAAAAATATCATGCCACAATTGGTATCCGTTATTGTTTCTACGATGACCTTGATGTTGCCAAGCTTCATCTCTTATGAAGCCTTCCTTTCCTTCTTTGGATTGGGATTGCCTGTAACAGTGCCAAGTTTGGGACGTTTGATCTCAGATTACTCACAAAACGTTACGACCAACGCTTACTTATTCTGGATTCCGTTGACAACCTTGATCTTGGTGTCCCTATCTCTCTTCGTTGTTGGTCAAAACCTAGCGGATGCTAGTGATCCACGTACACATAGATAGGAGTAGACATGACAAAAGAAAATAATGTAATTTTGACTGCTCGTGATATTGTCGTGGAATTTGACGTTCGTGACAAAGTTCTGACAGCTATCCGAGGAGTTTCTCTAGACCTGATTGAAGGGGAAGTTCTTGCCTTGGTAGGTGAGTCAGGTTCTGGTAAATCTGTTTTAACAAAAACCTTTACAGGTATGTTAGAAGATAATGGACGTATTGCCCAAGGAAGTATCGACTATCGTGGACAAGACTTGACAGCCTTGACTTCTAACAAGGATTGGGAGAAGATTCGTGGTGCTAAAATTGCGACCATCTTCCAAGATCCTATGACAAGTTTGGACCCAATCAATACAATCGGTAGCCAAATCACTGAAGTTATCGTTAAACACCAAGGGAAAACAGCTAAGGAAGCCAAAGAGATGGCAATCGACTATATGAATAAGGTCGGAATTCCAGACGCTGAAAAACGTTTTGATGAGTATCCTTTCCAATATTCTGGAGGGATGCGTCAACGTATCGTTATCGCGATTGCCCTTGCCTGTCGTCCAGATATCTTGATCTGTGACGAGCCAACAACGGCCCTTGACGTTACCATTCAAGCGCAAATCATTGATTTGCTTAAAACTTTACAAAACGAGTACCACTTTACCATTATCTTTATCACCCATGACCTTGGTGTGGTAGCAAGTATTGCCGATAAGGTAGCGGTTATGTATGCTGGTGAAATTGTAGAATACGGAACTGTTGAGGAAGTCTTCTACGATCCACGTCATCCATATACTTGGAGTCTCTTGTCTAGCTTGCCTCAGCTTGCTGATGATAAAGGGGAATTGTACTCTATCCCAGGAACACCACCGTCTCTTTATACTGAGTTGAAAGGTGATGCCTTTGCCCTTCGTTCAGATTATGCGATGCAAATTGACTTTGAACAGAAAGCACCTCAGTTTTCAGTCACTGATACCCACTGGGCTAAGACTTGGTTGCTTCATGAGAATGCTCCTAAAGTTGAAAAACCTGGAGTCATTGCAGATTTGCATGACAAGATTCGCGATAAAATGGGCTTTGCTCATCTAGAAGACTAGGAGGAAGGAAATGTCTGAAAAATTAGTAGAAATTAAAGATTTAGAAATTTCCTTCGGTGAAGGAAGTAAGAAGTTTGTCGCGGTTAAAAACGCCAACTTCTTTATCAACAAGGGAGAAACATTCTCTCTTGTAGGTGAGTCTGGTAGTGGGAAAACAACGATTGGTCGTGCCATTATTGGTTTAAATAATACTAGTAAAGGTGAGATCATCTTTGATGGTCATAAAATTAATGGGAAAAAATCTCATAAAGAATCATCAGATTTGATCCGTCGCATCCAGATGATTTTCCAGGACCCTGCAGCTAGCTTGAATGAGCGTGCGACAGTTGACTATATCATCTCTGAAGGTCTTTACAACTACCACTTGTTCAAAGATGAAGAAGATCGAAAAGAAAAAGTTCAAAAGATGATTCATGAAGTTGGGCTTTTGAAAGAACACTTGACCCGTTACCCACACGAGTTTTCTGGTGGTCAACGTCAGCGTATCGGGATTGCCCGTGCTCTTGTGATGGAACCTGATTTCGTTATTGCGGATGAGCCAATTTCAGCCTTAGACGTATCTGTTCGCGCGCAAGTCTTGAACTTGCTCAAGAAGTTCCAAAAAGAGTTGGGCTTGACCTATCTCTTTATCGCGCATGACTTGTCAGTTGTTCGCTTTATCTCAGATCGTATCGCAGTTATCTATAAGGGAGTTATCGTCGAGGTGGCGGAGACAGAGGAATTGTTTAACAATCCTGTCCACCCATACACTCAAGCACTTCTATCTGCTGTACCGATTCCAGATCCAATCTTGGAACGCAAGAAGGTCTTGAAAGTTTACGATCCTGACCAACATGACTATGAGACCGACAAGCCATCTATGGTAGAAATTCGTCCAGGTCACTATGTTTGGGCCAATCAAGCAGAACTTGCTCGTTACAAGAAAGCTCTTAAAGAATAAACAAATTAGGAGAGGACCTAAAGGTCTTCTCATTTTTAATAGAAAAATTCCCCTTCTACGAGCTTATAAAAGGGGAATTGTATTATCATTAGCGTTTAGACCAAGTGCGTTTCATAAAGAGTAGCAAAATTGGGTAAATCTCTAAGCGACCTGCGATCATTGCAAAGGAGAGGAGGATTTTAGAGATGGGACTAAAGATGGAAAAACTCGAGGTTGTACCTAGAATAGGTCCGATATTGTTAAAACAGCTGAAGACTGCACTGGTCACGACTAGAAAATCATTGCTATCAAGACTGACGATAAAGATGAGAGAAAGAATAATCATCATATAGATAGCAAAATATTTAAGAATCTTGTGCTGGGTATCCTTATCAATCACAGTTTTATTGACGTGTAGAGTCAAAACACGGTGAGGGGATAAAGTGGATAAAATCTGATTTTTTGCGATTTTAGAGAGGATAAGTCCTCTGATCACCTTAAGACCACCTGCAGTTGAGCCTGCTGATCCGCCGATTCCCATGAGGAAGAGGAGGATAAATTGGGAGAAGAGGGGCCAGTTGGTAATATCTCCGTAACCAAAACCTGTTGTCGTGATGATATTGGAAACTTGGAAGAAGGCCATTTCAACACTTTTAGAGACACCTTGGTAGAGGTGGAGCGTATTAAGCGTAATCAAGCCGGTAGAAACTAGGACAATGATGATATATGCTCGTAGTTCTTCATCTCCAAAAAAAGCCTTAATCCGACGGAGCATGAGGTAGTAGTAGAGATTGAAGTTAACCCCAAAAACCAGAACGCCGATACTAACTAGATAGGTGATGAGTGAGCTACCGTAATGGGCAATTCCGTCGTTATAGACGGTAAAGCCCCCAGTTCCTGCCGTTCCCATAGCGATGACAAAACTATCATAGAGAGGCATGCCTGCTAAGTAGTAGATAACTACAAAAAGGGAGAAGAGAGCCAGATAAAGCAGATAGAGAATCTGGGCAGTGTTTTTTAGTTTGGATACGACCTTGCCAAAGACAGGTCCAGGGACCTCAGCCTTCATCACCTCCAAGTGACTATTCTTGGCATTGTCCATAATGGCAAGTGCAAAGACGAGTACCCCCATCCCTCCGATCAAGTGGGTGAAACTTCGCCAGAAGAGGAGGGAACGAGTGAGAACGGAAACATCGTTCAGAATAGTTGCTCCTGTAGTTGTAAATCCAGAACTGATTTCAAAGAAGGCATCGATGACGCTGGGGATTTGTCCTGAAAAGACAAAGGGGAGGCCACCAAAGAAAGACCATAGAATCCAACAGAGGGCAACAATTAAGACCCCTTCCTTGGCATAAATCCGTTGATTTTTCGGTTTCCGTAAAACGCCTAGACCACCGAGAAGGACTAAAATTCCAATCGTAGAAAAGAGAGCGATAAATACTTGACTAGATTCTTGGTAATAGATCGCTACACTGACAGGAACTAGGAGAAGAACAGCCTCAATCAAGAGAAGTTTTGAGAGGAGGTAACGAATCATACTTTTATTCATTTTTTACCTCTCAATCAAATCATAAATTTTGGTGATATTTGGCAATAAGGTCGTCACGAGTAACTTGTCTCCCACCTCAAGCATATCCTCTCCAGTAGGGAAGATTGTTTTTCCTTTTCGGATAATGGCTGCGATGAGAACCCCTTTTTTCAATTTCAACTGTGATAGAGGTTTGGCAGTCATTTTATTAGCTTCCTTGATTTGGAATTGGAGAGTTTCAATTTGACCGTTTGCTAGATGGTGCATAGCTTGAAGGTCTGAATACTGAGCGTTTACTCGACCACGGATAAAGTGCATAATGGTATCCACTGCGATGCTTTTTGGTGTGATGATACTTGAAAAATCAGGCGCGTGGATAATCTCTAAAAGGCTTGTTCGGTTGACCTTGGTGATATTCTTATGGACGCCAACACGGTCAAGAAACATAGAGGTGATGATATTTTCCTCATCAACTCCAGTCAAGGTTGCGACTGCATCATAGTGGGGAGCACTTTCTTCCAGCAAAATGTCTTTTGCAGTTCCATCTCCTTGGACAATATAGAGATTGGGAAACTTTTCGCTGAAGAAACGAGCTCTTTCAGGATTGATCTCGATGATCTTGGTATCAATGCGACTGTCTTTTAAAATGCCGAGTAGATAATAAGCGATCTTTCCAGCCCCAACGATAAGTAAGCTTTTCACTGCACGAGATTTAAAATAGTTATGGAAAAGCATCATATCTACGCGATTTCCCGTAACAAAAATCCTATCCTTGTCTTGGATAATAACATCACCACTTGGAATCATCAGTTGATGATCTCTCTCCATAGCACAGACAATAATATTCCCAAATTTTTTACGGAAGTCTGAGATTGGCATTTGACAAAGACCGCTAGAATCCTTGACAACAAACTCCATGAGACTGACCCGACCTCCAGCAAATCGTTCGACAGAGAGGGCATTAGGGAAATCAATGATATTTGAAATCGCACGCGCTGCTAGGAGTTCTGGATTAACAATAAGTGAAAATCCAAGAATATTTTTCTCTTTAAAATAGGCATTAGAGTATTCAGGATTTCGCACCCGAACGATGGTTTCTTTGGCACCCATTTTTTTAGCAAGTACCGCTGAAATCATATTCACTTCATCGTATTCGGTTAGAGCGATAAAGATATCACACTCTTGAACACCGGCTTGCTCCAAGATGGCAAAGTCAGCACCATTTCCAAGGAGTCCTATGATATCAAAGCGACTGACAATGTGATTGAGAACAGCCTCATCTTGTTCGATAAGGACAACATCATGGTTTTCCGCAACTAGTGAACGACAGAGGGCAAAACCAACTTTCCCTCCACCAACAAGGACAATTTTCATATAAAAACCTACTTTTTCATGATGTAACTATCATACCCTTTTTTAGCAAAAAATGCACTTACTAAGGCGATTTTTAAGGGAAGAAAGGCCTTTTTCAAATTTTGAAGATACATTTGCTTAACTTCTATAACGATGGCTCCTATTTGAAGTGATTTGACTCTTTTACCATACCTTTTCAGAAAGGGAATGACCAAAGACGAAAATATCATCAAAAAAAGTAAAAAATCAAGTCGTTTCTATTGACAATGATTCTGAAAGTGTTATACTAAGAAAGTAGTTTCGCTGATTTACTTCAAACCTGTTGTGAGGTAAGTTAACGATGCCTTAACCACGCTGTTTGCTGAGCTTGACTCCGGGCAGTGTGGCTATTTTTTTGTAATGATAAAAGGAAGCCAGTCATGACAAATCACATTGTATTATTTGAACCTCAGATTCCACAAAACACAGGTAACATTGCGCGTACTTGCGCTGCGACCAATTCTCCCCTTCACATCATCAAACCGATGGGATTTCCGATTGATGATCGCAAGATGAAGCGGGCTGGTTTGGATTATTGGGATAAGTTAGAGATTCATTTTTATGATAACTTGGCAGACTTTATGTCTCAGATGAAAGGGCAAGTCTACCTGATTTCGAAATTTGCAGAAAAGGTCTATTCTGAGGCGAATTTGGCAAGTGGTGAAGATCAGTATTTTCTCTTCGGACGTGAAGATAAGGGGTTGCCAGAGGACTTTATGCGTGAACATCCAGAGAAAGCTCTCCGTATTCCTATGAACGATGAACATGTCCGCAGTCTCAATGTTTCCAATACGGTCTGTATGATTGTTTATGAGGCTCTTCGTCAGCAACAATTTGCTGGTTTAGAGCTCGTTCACACCTATGAATCGGATAAATTGAAATAAACAAAATGCTTGCAAGTGCAAGCGTTTTTTGTTATGATTAAAGGGTCTTCAGGGCAGGGTGAGATTCCCGACCGGCGGTAAATTTGACTAGCTATTTTAGCTTTCTCGTCGTTGTCTTGTCTCGATATACTTTAAGTATTATCTTCGACTGCGACGCCTAGGTAAATCTAAAATATCTTAGCCAAATAAGTCCGCGAGCGCAAGCTGATGTGGTGCGATTCCACAACCGACAGTATAGTCTGGATGGGAGAAGACGAAAGAATAGCTTTGTCTGTTCTGATGAGTTTATAGATAAATTGCAACCGCTTGCTCAAAAGAGTGAGGGGGGACTTTTGGGATATAAAAAGTGAGAATAGATAGAGGGATCCTTTCCAACTTCTTCTGATTTTATAGAAAATTGGAGGAACCTGTTATGACAAACACACGTCGACTTTCGACTATTGCGATTTTATCAGCTATTTCGTTTGTGCTGATGTACTTTGACTTTCCGCTCTTGCCAGCGGCGACCTTCCTCAAGATCGAGTTTAGTATCTTGCCAGTCCTTGTGGGCTTGGTGGTGATGGATTTGCCTGCTGCTCTAGGGATTCTCTTGTTGCGATCACTCTTGAAGTTGCTTCTGAATAGCCAAGGAGTGAACACCTACATTGGCTTGCCAATGAATATCATAGCTTTGGGAGTTTTTGTTATCGCCTTTGGTTTGATTTGGAAAAAGGAACGCAGCACCCTTCGTTTCCTACTAGCATCTCTAGCGGGAACTGTCTGCTTGACTGCTGCGATGTTGGTTCTCAACTATGTCTATGCTGTTCCTTTGTACGCGCAGTTTGCCAACTTTGATATTGGAAAAATTTTGGGGCTTTCCAACTACCTAATGACTATGGTATTACCTTTTAACTTGATTGAGGGTGTAATCTTTGCCGTTTCATTCTGGTTGTTATACGTCCTCTTGAAACCAACCTTAAAACATTATGAGAGATAAACAAACATTTTTAATGAAGGGCAGTTTTGCCCTTTTACTTTTCGTTCTTCTTGGCTATATGGTCAAATTTTACCCCGAAATGCTGGTCGGTTTTGACCAACCGCTTCAGACAGCTATTCGTGGGGACTTGCCAGATTATTTGACAGTTCTGTTCCGAGCCCTTACGCATTTGATTGATATCCCGGTGATTATCACCTGGGTTGCCATTGCAGCCGTTATCTTTTATCGTAAGCAGTGGAAGATAGAAAGTTACTTTATGGCGGGCAATCTGGCCTTAGCCGGTCTTTTAATCGTGACCTTTAAAAACATTTATCAGCGCCCACGACCAGCTATCTTACACCTAGTCGAGGAGAAGGGATTTTCTTTTCCAAGTGGCCATTCTCTGGCTGTAACTTTGATGGTAGGCACTTTGATTGTCATTCTCAGTCAACGGATTAAAGATCCGGTTTGGAGAAAAATTGTGCAAATCGTCCTTGCTCTCTACCTAGTCAGTGTACTGGTGTCAAGAGTCTATCTGGGAGTTCACTATCCATCAGATGTCCTTGCCAGTCTCTGTGTGGGCTTGGGAGTCCTGTTTATTGAATTTCCCTTCTATGACAAGCTCCGCTTCCAATGGCGATTTAAAGGCAAACAGAAGTGAGATAGGTCTTGCAAGAATGGTGAAAATCTGATAAACTAAGTAGTAATTGAATAGAAATCCGCAAGACTAGTACCTCAAGGGAAGTATATCAGGGAGGAGAGCCGTGACTGCAAGCTCTCTATATGAAAGCTGGGTGAATTCACTTGCGAATGGATTTAGAAATGAAGGTCTGACTTGTCAGATAAAAACGGATGGTACCGCGTGTCAACGCTCCGAGTGGAGTTTTTGGCATGTGGTTTTCTTTTTATCTGCTAAGCGACTGATGGAGGAATTATGTCAACTATTGAAGAACAATTAAAAGCGCTTCGCGAAGAAACGCTGGCTAGCTTGAAGCAGATTTCTGCTGAAAATGAAAAAGAGATGCAAGACTTGCGTGTCTCTGTCCTTGGTAAAAAGGGTTCGCTTACTGAAATACTTAAAGGGATGAAGGATGTCTCTGCTGAGATGCGTCCAATCATTGGGAAACACGTCAACGAGGCTCGTGATGTCTTGACAGCTGCCTTCGAAGAAACGGCAAAGCTCTTGGAAGAAAAGAAAGTTGAAGCACAACTTGCCAGTGAGAGCATCGATGTGACCCTTCCAGGTCGTCCAGTTGCGACTGGTCACCGTCACGTTCTCACACAAACCAGTGAGGAAATCGAAGATATTTTCATCGGGATGGGTTATCAAGTCGTGGATGGCTTTGAAGTTGAAAAAGACTACTACAACTTTGAACGCATGAATCTTCCAAAAGACCACCCAGCCCGTGATATGCAGGATACTTTCTATATCACAGAAGAAATCTTGCTCCGTACTCACACGTCTCCAGTTCAAGCGCGTGCTATGGATGCCCATGATTTTTCGAAGGGGCCTTTGAAGATGATCTCACCAGGACGCGTTTTCCGTCGTGACACGGACGATGCGACCCACAGTCATCAATTCCACCAAATCGAAGGCTTGGTTGTTGGGAAAAACATCTCTATGGCTGACCTGCAAGGAACGCTTCAATTGATTGTGCAAAAAATGTTTGGTGAAGAGCGTCAGATCCGTCTGCGTCCATCTTACTTCCCATTCACAGAGCCATCTGTTGAGGTGGATGTTTCCTGCTTCAAGTGTGGCGGAGATGGCTGTAACGTATGTAAGAAAACAGGTTGGATCGAAATCATGGGTGCCGGTATGGTTCACCCACGTGTCCTTGAAATGAGTGGAATCGATGCGACTGTTTACTCTGGATTTGCCTTTGGTCTTGGACAAGAACGTGTCGCTATGCTCCGTTACGGAATTAACGATATTCGTGGGTTCTACCAAGGGGATGTCCGCTTCTCAGAACAGTTTAAATAAGATTGAAACCTGAAACACAGTCCTATACAGTCGCTCTCGTTTTCTCATAGTTTAGAATTAGAAACGACTGACTCGAAGAAAAAGAAAGGAATTGAAAAGATCTTACTTGGTGGGATCTTAGAATCAGAATTATGTTAGTATCTTATAAATGGTTAAAAGAGTTGGTGGACATTGATGTGCCATCACAAGAGTTGGCTGAAAAAATGTCAACCACAGGGATTGAGGTAGAAGGTGTGGAATCACCTGCTTCTGGTCTCTCAAAAATTGTCGTCGGTGAGGTCTTGTCTTGCGAAGATGTGCCAGAAACTCACCTCCATGTTTGTCAGGTTAACGTTGGCGAAGAAGAAGCCCGTCAAATCGTTTGTGGTGCTCCGAATGTGCGTGCTGGTATCAAGGTCATGGTGGCTCTTCCAGGTGCTCGTATCGCGGACAACTACAAAATCAAAAAAGGGAAAATCCGTGGCCTGGAATCTCTCGGGATGATCTGTTCGCTTGGCGAATTGGGAATTTCTGACTCAGTTGTGCCAAAGGAATTCGCAGATGGCATCCAAATCTTGCCGGAAAATGCCGTTCCAGGTGAGGAAGTCTTCTCATACCTAGACTTGGATGATGAAATCATCGAACTTTCTATCACACCCAACCGTGCGGATGCCCTTTCTATGCGTGGGGTGGCTCACGAAGTGGCAGCTATCTATGATAAGGCAGTCAACTTTAAAGAATTTACTCTAACAGAAACTAATGAAGCTGCGGCAGATGCCCTTTCTGTCAGCATTGAGACAGACAAAGCGCCTTACTATGCCGCTCGTATCTTGGATAATGTGACTATCGCACCAAGTCCACAATGGTTGCAAAACCTTCTCATGAACGAAGGAATCCGTCCAATCAATAACGTAGTGGACGTGACCAACTACATCCTTCTCTACTTTGGTCAACCAATGCATGCCTTTGATTTGGATACCTTTGAAGGCAATGACATCCGTGTGCGTGAAGCGCGTGCTGGTGAAAAATTGGTGACCTTGGACGGTGAAGAACGTGAACTTGCAGAAACTGACCTAGTCATCACTGTGGCTGACAAACCAGTAGCCCTTGCAGGTGTCATGGGTGGTCAAGCTACAGAAATCTCTGAAAAGTCTAGTCGTGTAGTCCTTGAAGCGGCTGTCTTCAATGGCAAATCCATCCGCAAGACTAGCGGTCGCCTTAACCTGCGCTCTGAATCATCTTCTCGCTTTGAAAAAGGCATCAATGTGGCAACTGTCAATGAAGCTCTTGATGCTGCAGCTAGCCTGATTGCGGAACTTGCAGGTGCGACGGTGCGTAAGGGCATCGTTTCAGCTGGTGAACTTGATACTTCTGATGTAGAAGTTTCTTCCACTCTTACAGACGTCAATCGTGTCCTTGGTACAGAACTTTCTTACGCGGATGTAGAAGACGTCTTCCGTCGTCTTGGCTTTGGGCTTTCTGGCAATGCAGACAGCTTTACTGTCAGCGTTCCACGTCGTCGTTGGGATATCACCATCGAGGCAGACCTCTTTGAAGAAATCGCCCGTATCTATGGTTACGACCGCTTGCCAACCAGCCTTCCAAAAGATGACGGTACAGCTGGTGAATTGACTGCGACACAAAAACTTCGCCGTCAAGTTCGGACGATTGCTGAAGGAGCAGGTTTGACAGAAATCATTACCTACGCTCTGACAACGCCTGAAAAAGCAGTTGAGTTCACGGCTCAACCAAGCAAGCTGACAGAACTCATGTGGCCAATGACAGTGGATCGTTCAGTCCTTCGCCAAAATATGGTCTCAGGTATTTTGGATACGGTGGCCTACAACGTGGCTCGTAAGAACAAAAACTTGGCTCTTTATGAGATTGGAAAAGTCTTTGAACAAACAGGCAATCCGAAAGAAGACCTACCAAACGAAATCAACAGCTTTGCTTTTGCATTGACAGGTTTAGTCGCTGAAAAAGACTTCCAAACTGCAGCGGTTCCAGTTGATTTCTTCTATGCTAAGGGAATTTTAGAAGCCCTCTTTACTCACTTGGGACTAGAAGTGACTTATACAGCAACAGCTGAGATTGCAAGTCTCCACCCAGGACGTACAGCCTTGATCTCACTCGGTGATCAAGTAGTCGGTTTCCTCGGTCAAGTGCACCCTGTTACGGCCAAGGCTTACGATATCCCAGAAACTTATGTAGCTGAACTTAACCTTTCAGCCATCGAAGCTGCCCTCCAACCGGCTGCTCCATTTGTGGAAATCACGAAATTCCCAGCAGTTAGCCGTGATATCGCCCTTCTTCTCAAGGCAGAAATTAGCCATCAAGAAGTTGTAGACGCAATTCAAGCTGCAGGCGTGAAACGTTTGACAGATATCAAACTCTTCGACGTCTTCTCAGGTGAAAAACTGGGACTTGGTATGAAGTCAATGGCTTATAGCCTAACCTTCCAAAATCCAGAAGATAGCTTGACGGACGAAGAAGTAGCACGTTACATGGAAAAAATCCAAACTTCTCTCGAAGAAAAAGTCCATGCAGAAGTGCGTTAACTCATCAATCCATCCTTCGGGGTGGGTTTTTAAATTCTTAAAATGCCCGTTCAGGAATAAAAAGCGACAGTTGAGGAAAAAGTCCTCCCAGATAGTCTTTAATGAGTTATACTAATGCTATCACTGGAGCTCTTAAAAAACCTTAATTTTGGCAGGTTTTTACTATAAAAATCTCGGTAAAAATGGATACAAATTATTGTAAAGGCTGTCAAAAAGGAGTATAATAAGTGCAACATATTTCGGAGGTGGAAGATGCTAGAAGTAAGAAATCTAGAGAAAAGTTTCGGTTCCAAGCAAGTCTTGTTTGGTGTCGATTTTCAGGCAAGTCCAGGACGAATTCTAGGGCTGGTCGGGAAAAATGGTGCTGGGAAAACAACGATTTTCCACAGTATTTTGAAATTTTTGGAGTACCAAGGAGAGATTAGTCTGGATGGGCAGGATATTCATCAGGAAACTTACGCTCGGATAGGTTATTTGCCTGAAGAACGCAGTCTTATGCCCAAGTTGACCGTCCTTGAGCAAGTTCGCTACCTGGCTACTCTAAAGGGCATGGATGCCAAGGAGGTCAAGGAAAGACTCCCTCAATGGATGGAAAAACTAGAAGTTAAGGGGAAATTAACAGACAAGATCAAGAGTCTCTCAAAAGGGAATCAGCAGAAAATCCAACTGATTATTACTCTAATCCATGAACCAGACTTGATTATTCTGGATGAGCCTTTTAGTGGACTGGATCCAGTCAATACTGAGTTGCTCAAGCAGGTCATCTTAAAAGAAAAAGAGCGTGGTGCGACCATTATCTTTTCAGACCATGTCATGACCAATGTCGAGGAGCTTTGCGATGATATCCTCATGATTCGAGATGGGCGTGTAGTCTTGCATGGACCGGTCCAAGAAGTTCGCAATCAATACGGGAAAACGCGTCTCTTTGTTTCAAGTGAACGAAGTAAGGAAGAATTGGAAAGTCTTCCTCATGTCAAACAGGTGAGCTTGACCAAGCAAGGCAGTTGGAAATTGATCCTAGATGATGAGAGCGCTGGAAGGGAACTCTTCCCAATCCTCACTCAAGGTCAATACATCGCTACCTTTGACCAACAAGCTCCAACAATCGATGAAATCTTTAAACTAGAATCAGGGGTGGAAGTATGAGAAATATGTGGGTTGTAATGAAGGAAACCTATCTTCGACATGTCAAGTCATGGAGTTTCTTCTTTATGGTGATTTCGCCGTTCCTCTTTTTAGCCTTATCTGTAGGAATCGGCTATCTCCAAGGGTCTTCTATGGCCAAGAATAGTAAGATAGCAGTAGTAACAACTGTACCATCTGTAGCAGAAGGGCTCAAGGATACCAATGGTATTAACTTTGACTATCAGGATGAAGCCAGTGCCCAAGCTGCCATCAAGGATGAAAAAATCAAGGGTTATCTAACGATTGATCAAGAGGATAGTGTCATCAAAGCCGTTTACCATGGTGAAACTTCTCTTGAAACAGGCATCAAGCTAGCAGTAACCAATAAGCTCAATGAGCTTCAATACCAACTCAATCGCTCGGCGGCTAATTTGTCCCAAGAACAGGAAAAACGCCTGGCTCAAACTGTTGACTTTACCGAGAAGATTGATGAATCCAAAGAAAATAAAAAGATGGTCCAAACCATTGCGGCTGCGGGGCTTGGTTTCTTCCTTTATATGATCTTGATTACCTATGCTAGTGTCACTGCTCAGGAAGTAGCTAGCGAGAAAGGAACCAAAATCATGGAAGTGGTCTTTTCTAGTATCCGAGCTAGTCATTATTTCTACGCTCGCATGATTGCCTTGCTTCTTGTGATTTTGACTCATATTGGCATTTACGTAGTGGGTGGACTTGCTGCGCTACTTCTCTTCAAAGACTTACCATTCTTGGCAAATTCAGGTATTCTAAAACATCTGGGAGAAGCCTTCACAGTCAATACCTTATTATTTATCTTAGTGAGCCTCTTTATGTATGTAGTTTTGGCAGCCTTCCTTGGTTCCATGGTTTCTCGTCCTGAAGATGCAGGCAAAGCCTTGTCACCATTGATGATCTTGATTATAGCAGGCTTTATGGGGGTAACAGCCTTGGGCGCTGCAGGAGACAATTTGGTTTTGAAAATTGGGTCTTACATTCCCTTTATTTCGACCTTCTTTATGCCATTTAGAGCCATCAATGGGTATGCAAGTGATTTAGAAGCTTGGATTTCACTAGCGATTACAGTCGTTTTTGCAGTGACTGCAACAGCCTTTATCGGACGCATGTATGCCAGCCTAGTCCTTCAGACAGATGATTTAGGTCTATGGAAAAGCTTCAAACGTGCCTTAGCTTACAAATAGCAATAGAAACCTCGTTTTCACGAGGTTTTTGTGATATTTTAAAGATCAAATAGAGAAAATTATTTTTCATTTCTATTGACTTTTAGTAGTGAAATTTGGTATGATAGTAGACGGTATTGTTTACCCCATTTGTAAGGCCCCGGAACCTTTCAAATACCCCGCGGACCGGAACATCCGCCCAGTAAACAAAAACGATATTCATATAGGAGAAATCATGAACAAAACTACATTCATGGCTAAACCAGGCCAAGTAGAACGCAAATGGTACGTTGTTGACGCAACTGATGTACCTCTTGGACGCCTTTCAGCAGTTGTTGCTAGCGTACTTCGCGGAAAAAACAAACCAACATTCACACCACACACTGATACAGGTGACTTCGTAATCGTTATCAATGCTGAAAAAGTTAAATTGACTGGTAAAAAAGCAACTGATAAGATCTACTACACTCACTCAAACCACCCAGGTGGATTGAAACAAATCTCTGCTGGTGAACTTCGTTCTAAAAATGCAGTACGTTTGATCGAAAAATCAGTTAAAGGTATGCTTCCACACAATACTCTTGGCCGCGCTCAAGGTATGAAATTGAAAGTATTCGTTGGAGCTGAGCACACTCACGCTGCACAACAACCAGAAGTTCTTGATATTTCAGGACTTATCTAAGGAAAGGAACAATAAAGTATGTCACAAGCACAATATGCAGGTACTGGACGTCGTAAAAACGCTGTTGCACGCGTTCGCCTTGTTCCAGGAACTGGTAAAATCACTGTTAACAAAAAAGATGTTGAAGAGTACATCCCACACGCTGACCTTCGTCTTGTTATCAACCAACCATTCGCAGTTACTTCAACTGTAGGTTCATACGACGTTTTCGTTAACGTTGTAGGTGGTGGATACGCTGGTCAATCAGGAGCTATCCGTCATGGTATCGCTCGTGCCCTTCTTCAAGTAGACCCAGACTTCCGCGATTCATTGAAACGCGCAGGACTTCTTACACGTGACTCACGTAAAGTTGAACGTAAGAAACCAGGTCTTAAGAAAGCTCGTAAAGCATCACAATTCTCAAAACGTTAATCAATACGATACTATCAACGTTTCAAAGCACTCAAGAGTTTACCTTATGGGTGCTTTTTTTATGTTTTTTGAAAAAGTTCACCTCAAAGTTTACCTTATTTTCACCTTATTGTTTTAGGGACTGTAAGGCAAATTCACCGACTGCCATAGGGACTACATTAGAAGTATTAACATAAATCTGTGTTGTACCTGTGTCGCTATGTGTCAGAGCTTCAGAAATGGCTTCTAAGCTCATTCCTGCCTGTTTAGCGAGCGTTGCTCCCGTATGACGTAGTTTGTGTGGCGTAGCGTGTGTAAGCTCTGGGTGTCGCTTTTTGATAGTTTTCATCTTATTATTAAGATAGTCTGCATGTAAAGGTTTATTGATATTCCCTCTGGTATCTATATAAGTGAAGATGAATTGTTCTGGATTGCTGATGATACCAAACTTTGCCAGTTCATATTTTTGTTCTTTTTTCCATAAAGTCAGAAGTTGAAGTAAGTCGCTAGAAATAGAAAAGATAGTTTTTTTATTCCCTTTGGTAGATTTTACTTGTCCGTATCTATCTAAAGCCTGAATTAACTGAATCTGAGATTTTGAAAAGTCGATATGCTTCCACTGGAGAGCATATGTTTCTGATTTTCTATCTCCAAGGAAAAAAGTAAGATAAAAAAGGACGTAATCTTTGAGTGATATTTTATCGTTCTCTAAATCTTCTTTAAAGGCTGAGAACCACTCTTGGAGTTGCTCATGAGTTAAATATAAATCTTCATCACGTTTTGATTCAGCAAGTTGAATTTTTTTGACAGCCTTAATTCGTTTTAAAGTTTTTGAAACTCTATTTACTTCAATATACTCAAGTTCTTCCGCCCAATCAAAAATAGAAATAACGTAACTTCGTAAAGTCTTGAAATTTGCATATTCGTTAGCTTTTGCCGTCATCAAATTTAGAATAACCTGTTTATTTTGGTTTAAAAATTGAATTGTATAGTTGCCAAGAAGTGGTAGTATATGCTTTTCAAAACATGTTTTGGTATTAGCAATTGTTGACCTGCTTGGTGGCTTCGAAGTAGATGTAGTTTGTCCTGCTTTGTAGGATTCCCACCAAATATTATTATAGAAGTCTGAGAAAAGAATATCTTCTTTTCCTAGTCCCGAAAAGACGTTGTCTTCAATTTGGTTTAGCTTCGTAAGTAAGTCTATCTCTGCTTGTCGTGCCTCCTTTCTTGTTTTAAATCTTTTATCATAATAGTTATTGTTAACGATACCAAGAGGCATTCGTGCTTCTAATGGTATATAGACTTTTAAGCGGTAAGTTCCGTTTTTTGTCTTACTGATAGTCATGATATTCTCCTTTATATCGAACCAGAAAATATCATGACCATTATAAAATAAAAATCTTGATTTTTCTAGTTGTTACTGTTTAGCCAGCGGTCAATAGCATCTTTGTTGAATCGAATTGTTTTTCCAATTTTGATTGATGGAAGCCCCCTTTGAATCCATGAATCAAGAGTATTGTTGGAAATTCCCAAATAGTCGCAAGTCTGTTGTTTGTTCAAATAGGGACAACTTAAAGGATTTTTTTCTAATTGTTGTTTAATTTCTTTTTGAATAAGATTAGATAGTAATAGTTGGATTTGGTGAATTTGTTCATCTGGTAGGATTACTTGCATTCTTTATCCTCCGTCCCATATCTAGAATGACGACGTGAGTCAAGATATTTCGCAAAGAAGTAGGTTTTATCAACTATAACACTCAGTAGTAATGGGTTTTCCTCACGAGCATATATGACAAGATTGTTAAACTCTGTAAAATTATGCTCCTCAATAGTATCAATCACAGTCGAAAGAAATTCATCGTTGTTATTGCTTATAAGAAATTTATCAAGTTCAAAGCCACACCCTGATTCAATATCCTCGATATCGTAAGGTGTCTTTTCAGGATTTTCAGCATGGATAAAGTAATCATACATACCTTTAGGGGACATGACGATTTCAACGTGACTAGGTGTGTTTAGTTTCTCTGTCAAAAGTTCTGAGACTTGCGAGTAGCTTTTAAGTGAGTCAAAGAACAAAGTGCCATGTTTATGCGACTTCTTAAACTCACCTGTTTGTCTATTGACATCTTTATCATGCCATGGACTGAGCACAAAGGGGACATGCATTTCTTCAAGGATTTCCAAATAATTTTCAGGAGCACTCTCTTGATAGAGAAGGAAAGCCCATTTGTTAGAACGTTTTTCTTTTGCCATAGGCAGGTACCTCGTTTCTAGTTCTTATCTGTTAGGAGAATTTTAGGGTGATTTTGGTAGTCCAGTTTCAAAACTGTGATTATTGATTATTGGTGTAATGGGGGTCGTAGTAGCCCCATTACATAGCTAAGTTAGAGAGTTTGAAAGGGCAGTGCCTTTGGCTTTCACTTTGTGAGCCAAGCACCGCCCTTTCCTTATCTTCTTGTAGCTTTAAACCAGAGCTTATTTCCTTCCCGATTAGGTGAAGAAAAATAATAATTTGGATTACGGCTAGAAATTTCTTCCTTGATATGAGCTTCCATATCTCTCAGAAGTTTCTGAGCTTGTTGTGTCCTTGGATATTTGAGAAAGACGACAACAGTGCTTTTTCTGACATCAACAGTTGCTTTTCCTACTGTTTGGTTGAAATTTTTAAGAATTGGATTGAATTTTGTTATGGTTGTCTGATTATCAATCGTGATAGCAGACTCTGATTTATCATCTTGTCTGAGAAATTGTCGCAGGCGTATCGTCTGGTAGACAGACTTGAAGTAGTTCAAAATACTATCGCTAATCATTCGTTGGGTTAACTCAACGATAATCAGAGAAACAGTAACTAGTACAAGTATGGTGGCTATTTGGCTTGTGTAGCTTCCTAGAAGACTAAGTTTATTTTGGATAATGATGATAAAACTATTCAAAGATGGGATATCAAAATCTCCAAACAATTTTACAAGCAGATTGAAAGCGAAACTGAGTATAAAACTAATTAGCCCAACGAAAAGAAGGGAGGAAATAAGATTGTATGATTTTTGAAAGAAAGTCTTTTTCATGTTTAGAGTATACCTTTCTTAGTGTAGTAGGTAGGACAAAGAAGAGGAAGAACTTGATAGGGATGTTCATTGTCGATGATTTGGATAAGTCCTGTTCCCTTACCTATTGGGATAACAATTCCTTCAGGGTCTAGGTCAGGAAAGAGAAATTGTGTCGTTTTCTTATTGATATTCCCTATTTGAACCAGTACATTCAACTGTTCACGAACTGATACAGGTATTGTATTGTGGTCAAACCTCTGGCTGACTAAAAATAGATGGACTTTAGTGGCACGTCCAAGTAAAGCAATTTGAGACAAGAGTGAAAAGAATGAATCCTTAATAGTCTTGTTTACTCCTTCACTCAAGGCAAGTACCTCATCAATGACAATTGTCAAATGGTCAAATTGATGTTCAGGATTGTCGTAAAGGATTTCTTGGCGTTGCTGAATGAGATTTAGACAATTACTGAGATTTTCATTGATTTCCGAAACAAAATCTGATTTTGAACGGTTCTTTTGAGGATGTATGACGGCAATACCATTTTCACGAGCCCAGCGTGACGGCGTATCAAACTTTGGGTCTACAATAATAAGTTCAGAAAAATTTTTTAATAAACTTAAAAAGTAGGTAAGAGCATATGACTTCCCAGAGCCACTATTACCAGCAATTGCTAGCGAAGTGACCTTATTAAAGTTTAGAGTGAGATTTTTCATAATTGGAAGAATATCTTTTTCCTGCATTTTTGAAAATTCCTCTAAATCTGAGATGACTAAACGCTCAGAAACACCTTTTTTCCAAGGGAAGAAAAGCCCTCGCTGAACATGTATGTCATCAGTATCTAATGCCATGAAATAAGCTGAATTTTGCTTTAAGAGGGTATAACGTGGGTAAAGGGCAGCATTGGCAATCAAGAAAATTTTCTGATAGAGTTCATCATCAATGATATAACCTGCTGGTAAGCGAGGGATAAACAGAAAGCCATCAGACATAATCTTAGTGTCAAAGCTATTGGTATAGCTGGATTCTCCTTGCATGAGGGCTCCAAGTCCCATATTGAGACTTTGGAGCAGGTATTGAGCTAGTTCTTTATTAGTCATCATTTAACCTCCTTAATACTAGTAGCACGGAAATAGACATTATAGCCAACTTCACAAGCTTCTAGGTTCTCAAATTCAACCATAGTCATATAAGCTGGCAGTGTTAGCTCAGATTCAAATTTTACTTGGAAGGGTGGAAGTCCTTTTTGAGAGAACCAAGCTTTATGAGCAATAATTTCTCCTGTCGGCTGACCGTCTTCAAATCTCATCTGAGGTTCAAGTTCAGTGCTCAAGCAATGAATTGCTTGTTTGATATCAATATATTCAGTTGCTGTATTGGCTGAGTAGCCACCTTTGCGATTACGACTTTTCATAGTTTTCACCATTTATCTTTCATTGTGTTTGTAGAATTAGGTCGATGTGCTCCTTTTTCGTCTTGAGCTGGACTCTTGTTAGGTCATAATTTCTTACCTCCTTATCTATAAGGAGAAAAAAGCAGGAAATTGGTAGTTCCTGCTAAAAGTTTTTTAGAAATATTTTCCGAGTTCTTCTTTTAAGATATTAAGGGTGTCCTCATAGTGCTTTTTAACGGTTTTATGGCTCTTGAACGGTGTCTCTTTCGTCAGTTGTAGTGCAGAAGTGCCATAGAGTGCAATTTCTAAGAAGATATGAAGGTCAACTTCTGGAAGCTTAGAGAGGACATTGTAGAGGTGTTCATTACGCTCCTTGATAAGTAACTGTTCAATGGGGTTATAAGTATTATCAGGATATAAATCCATAAGCTCCGTTGCTCGTCCTTCGTTCGTAACAGTAGCATTTAAACTAGTCTTACCATAATAGCGTTCCTTGCGTTCAAAGTTATCCATTGCTTGACTGAGCAGTTTATCAACTCCGCTCCAATCGCCACTCTTAACAGCATTTGCAATCTTGCGTTCACGTTTATCTTCGACTTTGTTAGTCATAAAGTTTCCTTTCCGTCCTAGGACGGAAGAGAAACACAGTAGTTTGCCGAATTGAGTATGAAAAAATGCACACCAAAGAAACGGCGAAACAGTTGGCATAGTCTACACCTGATGATGTAACTATGTTCTGAGTTTCAATCCGTCCATTTGATGCGCATCATGAAGGACTATTATTTATTTTGTAGATTTTTTTCTACAATATAATATTATCAAGTCTCAAAAATAAAAAATTAAGTAAATTGTAAAATAATTGGGATTTTTGTTATAATGAACTTATGCATGATAAACAACAACTTTCTACATTACTATCCTCATTTTTACAAGTCATCAAAAAAAAGTTTGGTATAACATCCAAACTTCTTGCAAATGAGCTAGAGATATCTAAAAATACATTGACAAATTGGAGAAAAGGATATTTCAATCCAAATACAGGTTCAATAGAGAAACTTTACTCTTATGTATGTCATTTTAAAATTAAATACTCCGACGATATAAGTAAAGACTACTATTTTTCAAACTTAATGGAAGACCTTGATAACTTATTATCTATTGAATTCGAACGATTACTTGATGAATCTAATCCATATAAGATTTCAAATCAAAAAGAACTTCTGGAAGAACGGAAAAGTAGCTTTCAAAAGAGCTTTAATAATTTAATCGATTTTCTATCTCATGTTGCAAAGCTATTTGACTCAGAATATGATGAGAATGAATCCATTGATTTTAAATTAAGAGGCTATCAAAAAAGAGAAATGTTTGATAAGCTATTAGATTTAAAATTAATCACTAAAAATCAAAATGGAAGAATCACTATTCAAAAAAACTTAGCAAAAATATTGAATGTAAGCGAGGCTCAAATCTCCCGCTGGAAAAACGGAAATGATTATCCAAGTCCTGAACGTCTAATCCAAATTGGGAAATTACTTGATTTAAACTCAGATATTTCAATTGCTCTGCGTGAATATAAATTTCATGATTTTGAATCTATGTTTTTAGATAGTCCGAGTTTGAGCAGTAATTTAGAGAAATTTCAACAAGATTATTTCAATAGAATTAAAAAATTTATTGAAATATCTGGATATGAAAACAACCTGGAATCTAAAATCATTGAAGATAATTATCTAATATTTAACGGTAATGAAGATTTAAATGAAGTACAGACCATAATTTTTAGAGATTGTATCATGCTATTAGCAAAAGCATTTGAAGTTACTGAAAATAACGATGGTTTCTTAGATTGGTTGTATAAAAAAGTTCAGCAAGAAATAATCAATATACTTATGCATGGCATGCTTGGTCAGAAATTAGATACCGTAGAATATTGTTATAAATTTGCAGAACAAATAGATGATGGGTATAAGTTTTTAAATAATTATATACACTCCGGAGAGAATCCTGAACTTGTTAAAGATTATGTTCTGAACAACCATTCTCTATTTGCCCTCTCAAAAGAATTTATAAATTCATTTTCAAATAAAAATGAATTTGAGACTTGGTTTACAGAAACGGAAGTTCTGTTTAAAAGCAAAGAATTTTTTAGACAGCAATGTCAAAACATCTGTAATGCCTTAAATAAAAGAAATGAAGATAACTCTCAAAATTATTTAGAAGCGTTCTATAATCAATTTTGGACATTAATTTTATATAAGAATAAATCAGTTGATCTTGAGTTAAACCCAATACATAAAGCCTATTCAGAAATAGGAGAAAAGGGAATTTCACAAAATCTTGAAGAAGATTACTCATTGTTAAAAAATACTTTAGAGAAGATATATAATGACAAAAATATGAAATTTGAAAAAGGTTCTAAGCAATGTTTACTCAAATCATATTTGATAGATGGAGAACCAGTATTTGAAGAAATACTTTTTAATGACTTATCTTTAATATTTGATACCAAAACGAAAACTAATAAAAATGAGTTTGAAATTGTAGAAGAGAAACACAGATTAAATAAAAAAGTGCGTGATTTTCAAGATAAATACTTTAAAGATTAATAGATTTACTAATGTGAAATTGCAACAACACAAAAGAATATCAGTAGAACATTCAGCGGGAGAAAAATATTAAATTTGAAGATTATACTTGGGATAAAAAATTTGAAATTGAAGGTTATTTTTCAGAATTACCTGGGGATGTTATTAATAACTCACTGAGTGGGATTTTACATTATTCACCCAGCGAAATTATACTAGAACTTTTTGGTGCTTTCGATGATGAGAATGAAATTTCATTTGGTTTTGGTAAATATTTAGAAAAGATATATGGTTTTTCAAATCATGGAAATATTTTGATTTTAAATACGTATGGGGAACCAATGGGTATTTCTTCATCTCCAGAATTCCCTATCACTAAATATAGAGTCAAAAATTTTAAAATTTATAAAGTATCCTATAACAAAATTAAAAACTTTGAGTCTATTCCTGATTCTTTTGAAAATTTAATTAGCAAATTAGATGCTGAAGAGATTAAAGAATATAAATTCAGCTTTGACCCATATTTGCCACATTATTTAAAGAATTAAGTGGAACAACTAAGATCTCATGTTGTATAATATATTTAGTATAAAAGGTTATTTATAGCGTTTCTCAAAGTATTGGGAATTATGACAATAAGAACGTCAGGACGTTTCGATATGTTGGTCAACGTGTTATGAATCTGCCGACCTGTAAGTGAACTATGATATTGAATTTGTTAATAGCCAATAATAGAAAAAAATTCTAGATAAGTCATTGATATATTGAGAACTGCTAAAGGAGGGAAATAGATGAGCAAAAAAATTAACTTAGAAGCAGAACGAGCATATAAGACAATTCGTGGCGAAAAAAATAAATTTGGTAGTTACCGTAAGACATTGTTTCATGTACATACTCCAGAATCTCATGATTATAGATTATTTAAAAAATGGAAAGACTTGCCAGAGAATGATTGGAATAATTTAACTATTGATGACTATATTAAAGAGATTAGAAATCAAAAAATATTTCCAAAAGACTTTCTTCAAACAGGTGAAGGGGAAAAGGTTTTATATGAAAACTATTTTATGAATGGATTCAGTAGCGAAAAAGAACAAGTTGCCTTTTTAACTATTGCTCAAAGTCTTTACAATGAAAATATATCGGTTGTTGTAGTCTCGGATCATAATACTATATCAGGTATAGAAAAATTAAAGACAGCTATTAAATTAGTATCTGATTTATTTCAGAATAAATGTAAAGAATATATTGAAGTAATAAACGGAGTGGAAATTTCTTGTGCAGATAAGGTGCATGTGCTGGTAGCTTTTCCTAACAGTAAAGCTAGTTTCATTCAAAAATGGCTTAACTTTAATCTAATGAGTATCAAGGAAGGATCTTTTAAGGCGAGTTTGGAAGTATTGGAGAAATTTATCTATAAAGATTGTTTTGCCTACATAGCTCATATGAATAGTTCAGATGTATTTAAAGAGGGGCATTTTTCAAATGCTTACAAGAAAAAACTTTTTTCTAAGGCTTACGCTCGATTCATAGGCGTATCAAATATTGCCAAAATAGATGATATCAATAGCTATCTTACGAAATATTTAAAAAAGAATGTACCATCATTTATTCTTGACAATGATTCACATTGTGTCGAGGAACATTCAATTAATCCGATGTGGATAAAATTTAGTAAAAGAAACTATGAACAGCTCCGAGAAGCTTTATCAGAATATGATGTATCCATTGAACTAATGAATCCAGAAATCAGCAAGACGAAAGCTATACGTGGAATATATGTACCAACTCTCAGTAACTCGTACCTGCTAAAGAATAATTCAGAATTTGTTATTAAATTTTCGGAATCCCTAAATTGTTTAATTGGAGGAAGAGGAACTGGAAAAAGTACGATTTTAGATTTGATTCAATTTGTATTGTCTCAAAAAGCAGATACGAAACAAAAATTTGAATTTCTCTCTCAACACTCAAGGGTATATATTTTGTATGAGATGTCAAAGAAAGAATATTTGGTTGAGTTAAATTTACCTACTCAGAAGAATGAGGAAGACATATATGACACTTTTGACGTTAAAACAAAATCTACATCAAGTTATTGGTATTATGAAAGTCGACTAGGGGATAAAATTAGAGAAAAATATTTATCAATATATGAAGTTCTAGAGAATGACCAAATTAGTAAAGTTTCTAAACAAAAGAAATTACGTTTGATTGAACAAATGTTTGATAATAGGTATTCAGTAAACGAACTTGTAAATATTGCTAGTGATGACAGAATAAGTGATTATTTGTTTGAAGTAATTGCTAAAGATAAAAAGGAGATAAAAAAATATCAAATATCTGGAAAAATATCTTCCGTTGGTGGAATCGAACATTTCATTCTAAATCAAAATAAGCAATTAAAAAAGCAGAAAAATAAAATATTATCACTTATAATTCCATTTAATGAGACCCAATCAGAAAAGTTAAAAATATTATATAGTCAGCAAAAAAACTTTGTATTACCTGAAAATTTTTATGTTTGGTTCTTCCCTGAAGGGAAAAATTTAGAAAATTCTTTTAAAGGTTACCGTTTGACATATCGAGAGATTATCGATTATTTTTCAATGATTTTTGATAGAAGCGGTTTTAAAACTTTTGTTACTATAATGAATAGTGGTGATCTCAAAGGTGAATATTCAATTAAAAAATTTGCTCAAAACAGTAGGTTGAAAAATGATATTTCTCTAAAAGAAGTAGATGATATATTGCTGAATGAAATTTTTGAACTTTGGAATAATGTGGATATTAATTTGATTAAGCTATATTTAGAAGATGTTTATAATAATTGTGAAAAATTATCTCTGGAATTTAATATCAATTCTAAAGTGACGGATGGGAATAAGAAAACAATTTTTAAAGAAGTAGTACATTTAAGTTTAGGGCAGAAGGTTGTTGCCATGCTTGATTTTATTCTTGCCTATTCAGAATTCACAAACGATAATCGACCATTGCTTATAGACCAACCAGAGGATAATCTAGATTCAAGGTATATATACAATAATTTGGTGCAAATATTGCGAGATGTTAAAGCTAAACGTCAGATTATTATAGCAACTCACAATGCTACAATAGTAACAAATGCAATGTCTGATTTAGTTGTTTTGATGGAATCAGATGGAGAACATGGGTGGGTAGAACAGAGCGGATATCCAAGTGAAGATAAAATCAAAAAACACATAGTAAACTATCTTGAAGGCAGCAAAGAATCGTTTGAACATAAGGTAAAAATATACGAGCGTGTAATTGATATAAATAAACTTAAAAATGATTAGCATTTAACTTTCAGAAAAAGATACATTTTTTGGAAACTTAGTATTTTAAATAAGAAAAGAATTATTGGATAACTAAAAATTGAATGATATAATAATCTAAATATGTATAATTACTAAAAAAATATTTTGTTCTTGAAGAGGGGGATTATATTATACCCCTTAATAATGTTGAGGGAAAAAATTTTAAAATGACTGAATTCTACAAGAATACGTAGGAAAAAATTATCAATAAAGGGATATTTATGATTAATAATTTTGAGATTCATATTGATTTTGATAGACTCGAAAGTAACTTACCAAAATTTGAATGTGAGTTTAATTTTGAGGGTGTAAAAGTTTATACAACTAATAAAGAAATAGTATTTAAAGGTTTTATAAGTAGCTATGAAATAATGAGTATTCAAGAGGCAACTGCAAAGTGTAGACCCAAAATAATTGCTATTTTTGATATTATTTCCTTTTTAATAGGAGATTCTATAACTATATACGATATAAATCATCAAAGTAATAGTCTTAAACCTAATGAGGATGAGGAAGAAACTAAGTGTAATAAATTTAAATTTAAGTTTAATGATGTAGACCTTAGTTCTCAACTTAGAATAATACTTTCAAAAATAGAAAATGATAAAAATACTACTCTGACTTTGTTAGATAAGTGGAATAAAGCTAATTATTTATTAAATGTGGATGATAGTCATGTTTTGTTTTTAGACGAGACCATTATAAATTGTTTTAATATTTTTGAACTTTTAGCGGATACAACTAAGAAGGAATATGAACGTTTTATAGATGAACAATCTAAAAAGTTACTTTTTGAATTTTATACAAATGTGGGGAACCTTGATAACAATAAAGTTAATGATAAGGTAAATCAAAAAAATAGATTAATAAAAGAAATTTTAGTAGGTGAATTCCTTAATTTAAGTGATAAATTCAAGTATTATCTTCAAAAATATAGGCTTCTTGATGAAAATTTATCTTATTTTGTCGATAGAATAATTAAAATAAGAAATAGTATTGCGCATGGTAGAATTGTCTCAAATTTGTCTGTAATGGAATATCCTTTGACACCTTTCTATAATATAGTTAATACTGAAGCGAATTTGGTTAATCCGATTATAGTGTTAACGGGTGTACTAATTTCTAAATATATAGGCGTTGATATTTGGGAAAAAGAATGGGAAAAAATAAAAGAGATATTAGAACCTAACCCTGTTAGAGTGAAGGAAATCATAGATGGTAAACTAGCTATAGATATTAATGAAAAAAATCAGTATAATCTAACTTGGTATTCAGTTTTCCTGTATTATTTAAGTTGTAAAGAAAAACAAGGAGAAAATATTGAATTATGGTTTAAAGGAGAAATAAAAAAAAGAAACTTTGAAACCCTAGACTTTTATAACCTTTACGAAATTTCAGTTATATTGATTACTACTCAAGATTATGAGTTATACCAGATATTAAGTAAGATAATTTCTAAAATTATTAAGGAAGATCTATGTAGATGGAGTTCTTATCGTGATATCTTTTTGTATCTTGAAGTTAGAAATTTTGTAGTAGAAGTAAATAAAAAAAAGATTGATGCAATTCTAAAAAACGACAAAAAAGATTGATTTAAAGTATAATTTTTCAATCGATTATCTCTACCTATTTTTCTAAAACGGAGAAAATCTGATATAATAAGCTTCGTAGCTGTATTATTTTAATACTAACAAAACTAAACTATTCCCCTATTTAAAAAATATTGATTCAAATTTTGTGAAATCAATCAGTAAATATCGTTCTGAAAAAACATGATATTACGCTATTTTTAGTCCAATTGAAATCCATACTTTCCAAACCAGGTCATACGATTTATAAGTAAAAGAACAAATAAAAAAGAGGAGCTTCACACTAAAGTTCCTCTTTTTTTAAATATCTGAATCATTATTCTTATTTCAAAAAAGGTAGAGAAAAAGGTAGAGTTTGAATTGAAATACAGTGCAATATATCGCATTTGGCAAAAAGAAAAAACGCTTGAAATCAGCGTTTTTCTTATGTATTGATTCGTATTGAAAGCTTACTTAACTTCTGTAAAAACCAAATAAGGTAAACTTTTGATATTCTGGTTCGATGTTATCTTATTTTTAATGAAAGTTTACCTTAGTTTAATGAAAATGATTGAAATTAATTGAAATTTTAATTTTTAAAAACTTATGAAAACATTGATTTTAAAATACTTTGAAATTAGATGAAATGAGCGATGCCCCAACCAGGTCTTAAGAAAGCTCGTAAAGCATCACAATTTAGTAAACGTTAATTCGAGAGAATTACTATACTTACAGAGAACACCTTTCGGGGTGTTATTTTTGTGCTTTCATACTAAATTATAGCAGTTGATGTAGTTGTTGTGACGTTAGCCGCTTACAAATACGGCTTTACTCATGGCACAAATAGTTGCTTCAAAATGTTAAAATTCTATTTGTAAAAATTTTATTCTTATTTGAGGTGATAAAATTAAATTTATCTGCTGTCTAGACGATTAAATTAAAATAATTAGAAGATGGTATCGAGGATTATAGAAGCACTGCTTTTGTTTTATGCTATAATTTATAAGGTTTTTCGTTATTGATAACACGTTTTAAACATTCACCACTGGCTTGCAAGAAATACAATTCGGTGCTACTAATGCTGCTTTGAGATTTTTTTGTATAATGTCACAGTGTCGTTTAATATGTCAGATAGCATTTTTAATATTATTTGCTCTTAAATTTTGCATGAGACTATAATAACAAAATAACAAGTAGTTAAGCTTATAAATTCTAAAAGGTAAGAAATAGTATTCAAATGATACGGAGAGGAAGGTTTCACATGAATTAAATATCTAATTTGCCCCAATAGTTAGCTATTCGGACTAAATATATTTAGCAATATGTTATTTGTATCCAAATTCTTTCAGGGCTTTTTTATACGCATCACTATCTTTTTTGTAGTAATCATTCTTTACTCCATTAATGTCGGCAGTGAATACACTGTCTTTATATGTGTAACTGGCTGTTCTATTTAGCATTTGAGATCCCATTAATTCAATTGTTTTATTTTGGGGATTGATAACAAAATTATCAGCTTCATCACTATAATTGCTCCTTTATTTCCTGAAATAGTAAATGCCCGTTCATTTCTATATTCATTAATCCAGTAATATTCACCATCTAATACTTGAGTATTTTGACCTGAACATGATGCAAGTAATACAATGGAAAACAATAAAAATAACAGGGCAATAATTTTTTTCATATGCTATCCTTCTTGATTGAATATATTCTAACAAAATAGTATTATAAAATTATTACAAAAAATGTCCGCTATAATAGAAATTATTTAGAATGTCTGTTATAACATCAGGAATTTCACTAAATGCAATTGATAATGTTTAGTTGTTATATTATTATTTGAGTATATTTAAATTATTTATAAGTGAATACTAAAAATTAAGTAAGGGGATATTCAGTTGGTTGGGAAAAAAATTTCATCTTTAGGTAGTTTTTTAAAAAAAATTTCTTTTGAAAAATCAGATTGGTACGACTATGGTTATAATTATACAGTTTACTTTATCTACACCAGTTCTAGTATATATTTTCGAATTCCTATTAAATTAACTATAAATGAAGAAATAATTTATAAAAAAATTTTAAATCAGGATATAAGTAAACAAGATAGATTTTTCTCTCTAGGAAATGAAGCGTATTATGAGTTTTTATCGACAAAGTTAACAAATGAGGTTAAGTGTCAGTGGTTGAAGTTAATTAAAGATGTTGCTTTTGATAATAATTTGTTTAATAAAATGAAATCAAATGAATCAAATAATTCTCAAAAAGCTTTACTTAGAGGTGTCAATTTAAGTGCATTAAATAGTTGGGCAACCATGGGAAAATATAATCAGTACTCTAATAAGGTATCAGTGCAACTGTTGAATGATGAAAAGGCGCCATTAATTTCAATTAACTCGGTACAGTTTCCAAATTTACCATCTAATACATATGCAATTATTGGAAAAAATGGGAGTGGCAAAACTAGATTTTTAAATAATTTAGTTTCTAATTATTTGAACAAGTCGAAAAAAGAGTATTATCTTTCAGACGAGGTAAATAATTTAGTTTATATCTCTTTTAGTCCGTTCGATTTTCGTGATAATACTATATATAAAGAAGTAAATAGCTTTAAATTTTTAGGAATTCCAGAGATAACGACTAGAACATCGAGTTATTTAATGGATTTATTGTTACCTAAAATGTATAGTCACGAGCAATATGACATCGATAAATTATATACTGATGAAATAAAAAATTTTTATCTTATTGAGCCGTTGAGCGGACCTCTTGACTTAAAGAAAGATATTTATAAAAAGAATGAATTAATGAATTATTACTATGGTCTGAACCGAAAAGAAATGATATATTTTCGTTCAATTAATAATGATAACATCCTATTATTAGAACTACAAAATATTATTTTTGAATATTTTATCCCAATGAAGGATGCTGAAATAAAACTATTATTTTCAGTGTTAAACAATTATTTTGTTGTTGAGAAATTCACTGGCACGTTAATTAGAATAATTAAAGAGCGTAGGATAACAAAAAGAAGTTTAAAGGAATTAATAGATTTTAGTTCAGGTCAAAAGATTTTATCTATTTCATTGCTTGGACTTATCATGTTCTCATCAAATAAATCTGTTATTTTGATTGATGAACCAGAAACATTTTTACATCCACCTATGGTGAAACAGTATATTCAATCAATAAACAAAATAGCAAAAGAAAAAAACAGCATATGTATTTTAACTACACATACACCTATTGTTATTCAAGAATTGCCGCATAAATGTGTTTATAGTATAAATGATGGAAGTTTAGAATCATTTAAAACAAAAACATTTGGAGAGGATTTTGTTACACTATATAGTACTGTTTATGGTTTAGGTGAATCTTTAAATGGGTATTCGAATATTGCTTCTAGTTATAAATTGACCAAGAAAGAAGTAAGTTTATTAGGAAGAAATGCATACGTAGATTGGTTGTTTACAAATGAAACAAATAAATGAAATAAAAAAATATAATGAATTAAAAGAATATTTTTCTGAAATTCTCTCTGGTCGAAGTGGTATTCCCAAAATATTGTTAACAGATATAACATATACTAATCACATTATAACGAGGGAAGAAAATTATATAAGCTTAGCACAAACTGGCGAATTGTATAGAATAGGAAAAAGTACGCAATTACGGGACATATCAAAAGTTAAATTAGAAAATTTTTTTAATAATCATTCAAGTGAAATTAGAAATTTCTTGCCCAAACCACCAGTTAGTATGCCAGTTGGAGTTCCTATATG
The DNA here is from genome assembly GCA_905372585.1 of Streptococcus oralis. Classification (GTDB taxonomy): domain Bacteria; phylum Bacillota; class Bacilli; order Lactobacillales; family Streptococcaceae; genus Streptococcus; species Streptococcus oralis_CJ. The sequence goes on along the minus strand of CAJPPL010000001.1, from coordinate 187,130 downwards.
TCCTTTCTGCGAAAGAGAATTTTCGGGTGAAATTACTATTGAACATGTGCTTCCAAAAAGTGATGCTGTAGAATATATGATCACCCCGGTTAATCTGATAGTTGCTTGTCGAAATTGTAATACTAGTAAACATGATACTATGGGTAGTGATGAAAATACCACTGAAATTAATTTATATTTTGAGTGTTTTGATATCGCTGATAATATAGATATTGTTATTGAAAATAATTCTAAACTTTTCGGAGAGATGTGTCCAGTCGTGAAATTTAAGAAGTTGCAAGAAAATGATGTTTTACAGAATAGATTAGAGACATTTTGGGACAATTATAATTTAGGAAATACTTATACCATATCAGCTGTAAAAATTTATAATGAGCTAGTACAATGCTTAATAAGGGATTTCCAGAAAGCAGGAAGTCAAGAACCTGGATTAGAGAAATTACTAATTTTGCTCAGTCAATATAAGACGGATAGACAAGAGTTATACGAAAGTGATCAACGTTTTTCGGAGTTTTTTTTGGGATACCGGTTAGCAGAGTTTTTTATTAGTAATGTATATGAGCAGAACAAGTTATTTAGTTTTATATGTGAACAAGTGAGACCTAATTGACCATTTGAGTAGTTTAAATAGAATATCTCTTTAATATTTACTTAAATTATTTATATAAATGAAGGTTGCTAAATATCGATATTATACTTTTCCGCATAAGATAAACATATTAGTTTTCGAATAAGAATTGAAAAAGCTTCACAATTTAGTAAACGTTAATCAACACGATTATCTCAACGTTTCAAAGCACTCAAGAGTTTACCTAATGGATGCTTTTTTATGTTTTTTGAAAAAAGTTCACCTTATTTTCACCTTAATCTTGAATATTATTTTGTTAGTGGTCTTTTGTGTTATAATGTAAAAACGATATGAAAAATAAAAGTATTTGTTTAACTTCTGTAAATATTACTTTGCGTAAAGATAAGAGAATTTGAATGTGGATAATGATGGGAGAGGATTTGCAATGATTAGTTTAGAGTTGCTGTCTGAAGGAAATAGTCTAGATGTCTATTCTTTTGAAACAGAAGATCGGGAGTATTTTGAACGAAATTTACCTCCTAGACCAGCTAACCATTTTGATTTAGAAGGTTTTAAAGAAATTACAAGGGACTTGTTGACGGAACAAACGAATCAAGATGTTTACATGCATCTTATCAGAGATTCGCAAGGCATGATGGTCGGAAGAATCAATTTAAGTGTTTTAGAGAATGATCAAACAACAGCAGAGCTTGGGTATAGGATTGGGGAAAATGTTACTAACTTAGGTTATGCTAGCGAAGCGGTTAAACTCGTTTTAGACAAGGCCTTCACGACTTATGGTTTCAATAGAATCATTGCAGGAACGGCAACGGGTAATCTGGCCTCTCAGAGGGTGCTTTTAAAAAATGGCTTCACCTTTAGTAGGATCATAGAAAATGACTTACAAATTCATAATGAGTGGGTTCATACAGCAGTATTTGAGATAACGAGACCATAATATCATCTAGCTACAACCCAGCAGGGGATTTGATGAGGTTGACCGGGGAGATGGGACCAAGAGCTTCTTGAACTATGACAAGTCTCACCGTCTCACCGAACTCCGCCATGTAGATAAGCAGAATAAGCTCATCTCAAGTTATGGCAAAGGTCGAGCTAGCTACCTCAACAACCAAACAGGTGACAGCTACAACTACTTGACCAACCAGTCAGGCTCTGTGACAGGTTTGACCAAGGATGGACAAGCCGTCGCATCAACGAGTTATAACCTCTATGGGGCAAGAAAGACAAGTACAGACACGACAGGGAATCCATTCGCCTATAACGGTGAAGCTCGCGACGATACTGGACTTGACTATTTACGCGCAAGGTATTATGATAGTCAGGGAGGTACTTTCTTAAGCGAGGATAGCTACCCAGGTGAGGCGACGGATCCTCTCAGCCAGAACCGCTACAGCTATGTGCAGAACAACCCTGTCAACTATACCGACCCGAGTGGGCACTTCTGGAACAGTATCAAAAAAGGCTGGAATTATGTTAAAAAGACAGCCTCTAATGCTTGGAATGGTGTTAAACGAGTCGTATCTAATACCTGGAATACAGTAAAAAGAGCGGCCTCAAACACCTGGAATAGTGTGAAGAGCTTTGCCTCCGAGGCTTGGAATGCGACTAAGAGTGCTTTCAACCACGCAACCAACTGGATCAGCACCCAATACAACCGTGTATCGAATTGGGTTGGCAGACAGTGGAATAAGGTTCAAACGGCCTACAATAGTGCAGTCAATTATGCTCAAACGAAATATCAGCAAACAGTAGCTCAGATAGAGGCCAAGCGCCAACAAGTAGTTCGGTCTGCCTATGCCCTAGCCACAGGCTTGAGCTCTTCCCCAACCATCCGAGAAGGTCTCAATCTGTATCGTAACTGGAATACGGCTTTACAGAATACATTGAAGCATGTATGTAATCCAAAAACAATCGGTGCCTCCGATAAGGGAGGAACTAAAGTCCCATCTGTCGCAGATTTTAGAAAGTATGAAGATGCGGCAAGACATGGACTCAGATTGGATCAGAAAGAACGGATTGATAGGATGACATTAGAGGAGTATCTAAAGGCTCCCCCAATGACTCCTGAGGAAAATGCCTATGCATCTAATGTAAAATTTGCGAAGTTTAACCAAGAAAATAAAGCTACACTTCCAACTATAGCAGCTGAATTTATAGGCTGGAATAATGGAGAACGTTTAGTTACAGGGAAAGATCCACTAACGGGCGAAGAGGCAAATCGTTGGGCGGCAGGTGCAGAGTTAGCTGTTGATATTGCAAGTAATTTCTATCCTATAGCTAAGGCCGGTAAATTAAGGAAACTTGAAAAAGCACTTGATGCAGTAGATGCAGTCAATGATGCTTCAAAAGCCACGAAGGCAGTGGATAAGGCGTCAGATGCTGCTCGTGTGGTGGATAAAGTAGATGATGTTAAAGATGCTAATAAAGTAATGAAGAGTATTGATGAGCTTTCTCCTAAGGAATTGCAAAATATGACTCTTGATGAAATCAAAAGTACTATACCTGATAATAGTGGATGGGCTGTTTATGAGCATAATGGTTTTGTACATATTAAGAAAAATGGTGTAGACAGGATAAAATTAGATCCTCCAGATAAGGTTACGACCTATCCTCATATGCATATATATGATGAAAATAAAAATTTATTAAACATTGATGGAAAAATTGTTGGTAGAAAAGATCCAGCTGGTCATATACCGTGGAACAATGGAGGTAGTTAATGAATATTTTAAAAATTCAAGAACAGATTGACAGTACAAATTACTGGGATGCCTATGCGTTAGACTTTAGAGCTTCATTTTTCGGTGATGAATGTAAACTCTATATCGAGATTGAAAATGGTAAATCAGATCAGTATTGCTGGGAGATAGTTTTCTACCGTTGTTTTAAGGTTGACTATGAGACGGATGCTGGTTGGACATGTTGGGAAAGCGAGACTGGCACAAGAAATTTCAATATGAAAGATATTCCTTTTGAAAATCTCATGTCTCACACTGTACATGACATTAGACTTATCGAAGAGAAAAATTATATGATACAAGCTACAATTACTTTATCAAGTATGTTAATTAAGATTGTGTGCCAAGAAATTCAAGTTTCTAAGGTTTTAGTGAATGACCAGAACTTTTTTTGGAATTATTAGACGAGATAGTGCATTATTAAGAGACAGGTATAATTTATAGATTGACATAAAAAATTTTTTATAGTGATTTAGTTTACAAAGATTATCCAAATTAGTTTAGCATTGTGTAAATGGGTAAGGTGGTAATACACAGTTAAAACTAAGAACAAACTGTTTGTTAGTGAAAAACTTTTCTCATAATTAAATTCGTTAAAATCTCTTGAAGAATTTCTTCAGGAGATTTTACTTATGGTGCAATATAAAGTTTACTTATAGCTAACTATACTGAACCAACATAGCTTCTGAGAAGAATTCAGAAAAGCTAGACTACATCTACGATACAGAGAACCGCTTGCTTGCGATCAAGGACAAGAAAGGCCTTCTCATGGCTGCGCTTTACGACGGGGATGATAACCGTGTCTTCACTGCCAGTCGCAAGGAAGGAAACAACACCTATCAGCTCTTCCAACGCAAGCCAAAGGATACCAAGTCCGGTCGTAAATCACCTTACACAGCTCCAAGTGGGGACCAACACTCCCTCTTCTGGTATGGCTTTAGCCAGAATATCCTCCAAGCCCTGTCTGCTTTACCACAGACAATAGGAAGCATCTGGCACAGCATCTTTGACGATGTGTCGACACAGCCTACCACCAGAAGGTGGCTAAGGACCGAGCGACCAAGGAGGGGATTGTCGTCAACCCACCAGAACTTGGAAACTTACCGGGACAGGGAGAAGTGACCTATGCCAGCCAGGTTCAGGATGTTCTCATCCCTTATACCACACGAGAGGACACCTACAACTACTACGAGGAACGCAACTATGTCAACGATGTCAATCGTGAACATACAGAAGTCCTCGAAACCTATGACCATGATGGCAAGGCTAGTGAGACCTATAGCTATGGTCAGGGTCGAACCAGCTACCTCCATGAAGGTAGCCCTATTTTTTTGACTGTGAATGAATCGAAGCGATGGGATTATACAGAGTTAGAATTTCTTTTTGCTTTGACTGAGATACATGAGTATAGATTTGTGTGACTGAGATAGAACTATGTCCAAGAATTTGTTGAATGTATCGAATATCTACATCACTATCTAGAAGCATTGTTGCGAAACTATGTCTAAACATATGGGGAGTAATAGGTGTAGTTAAGTTATGTTGTTTAACAAGGGTATTTAGAATTAAACGTACACTTTGCTCTGACAATGGTTTGATAGAATATTTTCCAGGGAATAGGTAGTCACTGGATTGAAAACAGTAGTTATTTATATATGTTTCTAGTAAGCTAAATGTTATTTGATCTCCTAAAAATAGGATACGTTCTTTCTTACCTTTTCCCATAATATGGAGAGTCCTATTTGAAAGATTAATATTTTTGAGATGAATATGACAAAGTTCGGAAACCCTAATACCAGTTGAAATCAATAGGGAAATGATTAGCAAATTTCTTTCAGCTTTTTGTTTTTGATATTTAGATTTTGAATAGGTAACTTTCTCTTCTAAATGTGAAAAAATACTTTTCAAAATGTCATAAGGAATTGTTTTAGGTAATATTTTTTCCGTTCTAAATTGAAAACGTAATTGATTAAAAGGATTCTCATCAACTAAATTCTGATATTTTAAGTAGCTGTAAAACACCTTCAAACTAGCGATTTTGCGACGTAATGTATTAGATTTAAGATTGGATTTTATCAAATGTTCAACATAGGTTTCCACACGGGTGTAATTTGAATTGTAAAATTGCAAAATATCATTTTTGTAAGCTCTAATCGTATGTGAACTTAAGCGTCTATGAGTTTCGCAGTGGTCTAAGAAAGTAGAAATAAGTGTATAATCCATGAATAACTCCTTTATCAATAATCATGCTATTATAAACTTATTTGGATACTTTGTATAGTGATAATAAATAGTTATCAGTAGGAGAAATTTGGTGTGAATAATAAAAAAATAAGAGTTTTTTTGAGTAGACCCAATCCATTTACTAAAGAACAACAGTACTTTATCGCAAAATTAAAAAGTACCTTAGATAAGTACAATATTGAAAGCATAACATTGCAAGCAAAAGATTATTCACCATATGAATCTTTAACTGTTTTGAATGAAATGATAAAAAGATGTTACGGTATGGTCATCTTAGCTTTTGGACATACATATATTCAATCTGGTATTTTAAAAAAGGGAGCAGTTAAGAATAAAAATTTTTTTGCAGCTGAAGAACAATCATTAGATGGAAAATGGATTACTAGTTCTTTTTGTCAAATTGAAGGTGCTATGGCAATTTCAAATAATATTCCCATTTTAATTATTAAGCAAAAAGATTTACGTATTGATGGTATTTTAAAGGATGATCAAAAAATTGTATCTGTATCAGATTTTACTTTAGAAAACACTTCACAAATTGATTTCTTTTTTGAAAATATTTTAGAAAAAGAAATATACTGTTGGAAAAAATCACTAGAGCAAATATTTAATAAAATTGAAGGAAAAATTGTATAAAGCGTTTTCTAAAGTGGTATAATAAAGTCAAAACTTTTATAGGGGAAAATAGATGAAAAGAATTTTTATAAGCTTTGCGATTGAAGATGAAAATCTTCGAGATTTACTAAGAGGACAATCACGAAATACGAACTCCCCATTTGAATTTGTAGATATGTCTGTTAAGCAACCGTGGGATTCTCAATGGAAAACTAAATGTAGAACAAGAATTAGAGGGTGTGACGGTATGATTTCTATCATTACTAGGAATACCAAGAATGCCGATGGGCAAATTTGGGAAATGAACTGTGGTACAGATGAGGGGATACCACTACTTGCAATTTATGGTAACAAAGGTCATATTGGTGCAACGATTCCAAATGAATGTGGCTATCTTCCTGTAGTAGATTGGAATTGGGAAAAGATTAGCGCTTGGATAAAACAATTGTGAGGAATAATTTATGTTAAAAAACAAGGCATTAATTGTTGGTATCGATGAATATTCTCAGGCTCCATTAGGGGGGTGTGTAAATGATGCAGAGGAGATAGCGAAATTATTGGAAGAAAACGAGGATGGTTCCCCTAATTTCAGTGTTAAGCTAAAACGTAATGTACAAACAAAAGCAGAGTTATTGGAGGACCTTCATTCTTTATTTAAAGAAGGAGAATCCGACATTGCACTTTTTTATTTCTCAGGACATGGGACAGATGAAATGGCTGGTCAAATCGTAACATCAGATTTTAACGGCTATGATATGGGAATTTCTATGAATGATATACTTCGACTGGCAAACACTTCTAAAAGTCGAAATAAAATTATCATCTTAGATTGTTGTTATTCTGGAAAGTTAGGAGATTTTAGTGCTATAGACTCATCGAATGCTATTATTGGAAAAGGTGTTACTATTCTAACAGCAAGCAATCGTGATGAAGTTGCTATTGAAGATGGAATAACTGGTCATGGTGTGTTTACTGAATTACTAATTCAGGGGCTAAAAGGTGGAGCAGCAGATGTTAGCGGGAATGTCACTCCTGCTAGTTTGTATTCTTTTGTCGATCAGTCACTTGGAGTATGGGAACAAAGGCCTCTATTTAAAACAAATATAACAGGATTTTTACCTATCAGAACTGTTGAAGCTAAAGTATCAAAAAAGGTACTACGAAAACTTCATCAATATTTTGCAGAAGCTACTTCAGAATTTCAATTAGATCCATCCTTTGAATTTACTAATACTCCTAAAGTAACACATGAATATAAAGAACCTTTCGCAAAAGAAGAAAATGTTGGTAAATTTAAAGAGTTACAGCTTTATGAAAGCGTAGGTTTAATCGAACCTGTTGGAGAGGAGCATATGTACTTTGCTGCTATGAATAGTAAGTCTTGCCGTTTGACGCCGCTAGGTTTACATTATTGGAAATTATCAAGAGATAAAAGATTTTAAAAAGGGAAGTGAGTATAATTGCTCATTTCCCTTTAATTATTTTTAGAGTTTCATGATAATCATGCTTTAGCTCTTTACGACCTGAGCTTACCGTCTCTTCTTGCCTTTTTGTAACAGGCTTAAATTCAATAATTGATTCATCAGTACCAAATGCAATTAAGGTCAAATCTTTAATGTTTTCATTATACCAAGTATTGTCAAGATCGGTTTCTTCTCGTTTGAAAAATTGTAATTCTGTTAAGCATGTTTTAGCAAAATGAACAGCAGAGTAGTAATACTCTTTTATTGATTCAATATCTTTTGATATACAATATTGTTTTAATAAAAGTGCACAGTAATTTCTAGCACAATAAAGATTCCCCCTTTCAAAGTTTGAGCCATTTTTGTAATATCTTCTAGCTTGTTCTAAAAATTTGCATTCTTTAGTTAGGCCAAATATTTGTTTATTTATCGCTGCAACGATCCCCAGTAAGTTTTCGTTTGTCGATGTAGCTAAATCTATGTTCTCATTAACGTATGATAAGGTTAAAAGCAAATTTTCTAGGGACAAATCTTTTTTATAGCGACATAATAGATATTGAGAAAGTATATCTTCATCAAAGGATAAGTTTAAAACTTGAAGATACTGATTTTCGGCTTCTTTAAACAGCATATTTTCCTTCGAATTTTCAGCTTTTTCAATCATTGTCCTTATAGATGCTCCTGCTACATGTACATTTTTATCTAATTGAACTAATGGTTTAATCTTATACAAATTAAAATCAAATACAGGACTATCAATATAATCGGTATTGGATTCTAGGCAAGAAATTAATATATCTTCTAATTTATCTTGCAGAGATTTTCTATAGTTTTCATCAGATACTATTTTCTTTCTATGATATCTTAATTGAGGATTCATTGAAATATCAAAAAATGGGTATTTGCTAATAGTTAGTTCTTCACAAAGTATAATTGTAGATTTTGGCCTCATTGCATGCCGAAGTCCCAACTCATAAATTGCATTTTGATTTAAAGTGCTTATATCAGCAATCACAATATCAGCTAAAAAAATAGATGTTATGAAGTTTTTATTAATAGCTAATGAAGTTGGAACTTCATCTCCTCGATATGCTTGTGTGGAGTAGACTGATTTTAAATGATTTCGAGATAATACAGGTTTTATAAACTTAAAATAAACATCGTCTAAATTCAGTTTTACTAAAGTTCCAGGAATTTTTTTAACCCCATATCCCATGACTACAAAGCATGTTTTATTACTCATCAATCATTCTCCTACTGATAACTATTTATTATCACTAGTATACCATAGATTCCTATCTCCAATTTGTTTTCGATTGTAGTTTTCTTACTTTTTTAGATTCTCAAAGATGTTTTTAATAGCCTCATAGTACTTTTTCTTTAATAACTGAATATGAGGTATTCTATCTATAGGTAAAAACGCACCAAAAATAGTGCGATTTTATTTTTTATGCTATAATAGAAATAAATAAAAGGAGGAGTTACATGATTGGAGAAAATATAAAAACGTTACGTAAAACACATAAATTAACCCAGCCTGAGTTTGCAAAGATTGTTGGTATTTCTAGAAATAGTCTGAGTCGTTATGAAAATGGAACAAGTCGAGTTTCGACAGAATTAATAGATCGTATCTGCAAGAAATTTAATGTTTCCTATATCGATATCGTAGGAGAGGAAAAAATGCTCACACCAGTAGAAGATTATCAGTTAACTCTGAAAATTGAAGTGATTAAAGAACGAGGGGCGAATATTTTAGCGCAACTTTATCGTTTTCAAGATGAGCAAGGAATTGCATTTGATGATACTTCGAATCCTTGGGTTCTAATGAGCGATGATTTGTCTGATTTGATTAATACGAGGATTTATCTTGTTGCAACTTTTGAGGATGTAGAGCGATATAATGGCTATTTGGATGGTATTGAACGTATGCTAGAACAAGCTCGTCATCTGGTGGTGGCTTAATGAAACTAGAAGAATTTAGTCAAGATGATTTTGAACGAGCATCCAAACGACTCGTTCGTTCTTTAACTCGTGGGAAAACAACCTCATCTCAGCCTAAAGCTATTTTGCTCGGCGGACAGAGTGGTGCTGGGAAAACAACGATTCATCGTATTAAACAAAGGGAATTTCAAGGCAATATCATTATCATTGATGGAGATAGTTATCGCTCTTTTCATCCGAACTACCTTGACCTACAGGAAAAGTATGGCAAAGATAGTGTGGATTATACCAAGGTGTTTTCGGGAAAAATGGTTGAATATCTCGTAGATGAATTGAGTAAACAAGGTTATCATTTGTTAATCGAGGGTACCTTGAGAACAACAGAAGTTCCTAGAAAAACGGCACAATTATTGACAACTAGAGGTTATCAAGTCTCGCTTGCACTGATTGCGACTAAGCCAGAATTGTCCTATCTCAGTACTTTGATACGTTATGAGGAGCTCTATGTTATAGACCCTAGTCAAGCTAGAGCGACTCCCAAAGCACACCATGATGGAATTGTAGAACATTTAGTTGATAACTTACGAGAGTTAGAAAATGACAAGATTTTTAATCAAATTACAATTTATCAAAGAGATCAATCGTGTGTTTATGATTCGCGAGTAGACGAAACCTCAGCAGCAGAAGTTTTACAAGAATGCCTCTTCGGAAAATGGAGTAAGGTGGAGGAAGAGATGTTGAAGATAGGACAGGAACGGTTGAGAGAGTTGGGGGAAAATTGATAAGTGACGAAGGGCTAATTTATGAGTACATTAAAAAAAGTAATTTATTTCGATGAATCATCAGCAATGGATTTTTTACAGATTGAATCCAAGGGAAAATTAACGAAAACAACTGAGCTTATGACAACATTACAAGGTGAAACGGGTGTGGAAGTTGATGCTGAAGGAGCAATTGGTAAAAATAGTGCTTTAAAAACAATTTTTGAAAAAATGACAGGATTAAGTGGTTCAGTTACTCTTTCCACTGCTAGTTCAGGGGGAATTCAAGGAAATAAAATAGCAAAGACAATACTTGAAAATTCTCTATTGTATGATTTTTTAGATACTGTAGAGTTACGCAAGAAGAATTTTCTTGTTGATATTACAGAAAATTATACTTTAGAAATAAGTGAAAATTCGATGTCTTATTTTGCTATGATTGCACCAATTTCAGAAATGATGGAAGGTTCCCAGTGTATAGAAGGGATGGAGAATGTATCAATGTCATTTTCTAAACTTAATTCTGGAATTAGAGAGATTAAAGGTTATTTTGAACTTATAGGATATAATAAAAAACATGAAATTGAGAGAATTTTCCGTTTTAATATCAATTCTTTTAAAAATAATTATCGAATTCATGATTTAACAAAAATGACTCTTAAACTTTATTCACTAAAAGTCGGCGCAACGACTATTAGTGACTTAAATTTTGAGACACAGTTTAATTTACAACAGAAAAATCTATCTTTTACCGGAATTGTAGAAAATGATAGGACTTGCTCAGAACGGAAATATCCAGTTTATGATGTAATCCTTGCAGGAGTGAACTAAATGGATAGTATTATACTTTTTAAAGGTTCTAAGAGAGATTTTAATAAATTATTAAATGAGAGAGCTGTTGAAGACTTCACCCCATTTATGGAGCTTATTCGACAATATAATATTACTGTGAGAGCTAATGATATTAATGCCTCACAATATGCTCCAGATGGATTTGGCGAAAAACAGATTGAAAATGTTGTCATTTTTGCTGATGATTATGCTTCTGTAACGGATCACGTGATATCAAATTTCAATAATATTGTACTTCTAGGACATGACATTCAACATCTTTATATACAAAATCCTCCCAAGAGAGTAGAGATTTCCTTGAGAGTTCAGTTTGAAAACATTATAGAAGAATGCTATTCAAACTATCAGGGAATAGATAATGAGGAGATTATTAATTTCTATAATCATATGATTTCTTCTAATGTTGTAGGTCAACAGCAAGCAAAAAAAGATATTTCAATTGGTCTACTAAAGAAAAGTACCCTAACAAATAAGTCTCCTCTTGTCATGTTATTTTACGGAAATTCAGGAATTGGTAAAACTGAATTAGCTAAAACAATGAGCGAATATTTTAACGGGAAATTGACCCGAATACAGTTTTCGATGATGCAAACCGAGGAAGCTTACAAATATATATTTGGCGATACTCATGCTAAAAGTTCATTAGCTAAAGATTTATTATCCAGAGAAACCAATGTTGTATTAATTGATGAATTTGATAAGGTAAATAGCGCTTTATACAATGCTTTTTATCAAATGTTTGATGAGGGAGAGTTGGAAGATATAAATTATTTGGTAGATGTTTCTAATTGTATATTTATTTTGACAACAAATTTTAGTAATGATCAAGAAATTGCTGAAAACCTTGGCCTTCCTATCTTTTCTAGGATTGATTTAAAGATAGAATTTCAAAATTTAACCGAAACTGAACTGCTTAGAGTAGTTGATAATATTTTTAATGATGTGACCGCCCAATTATCAGAAGAAGATAAGGAATTTATAGAAAATTATGGTTTAAAAGAAACGTATAGGAAACATGTGGGTTCTTTTGAAAATATAAGATTATTGAAGAGTTTCATTGAGAAAGATGTGTTTCAAATTATTTTTGAAAAATTACTAAAACGTGATAATTTAGAATGAATCTTCACTGAAATTTTTACCTTAAAACAATTATTGTAGAAATTTATCGTTTAATTTCATTATGGATTTGTATCCATTATAAAATGCATAAAACTATAACAATTTAAATGGTGTGAACTTTTTGGTAAAATCTAGCTCAATTTATGTATTTTTAGGGTAAAATTCACACCATTCAACTGAAAGTTATTCAAATTAGATGAAATTGTTCTTTCTGAAAACGTGAGAAAACATTGATTTTAAGCGGATATTGAAACTTATTCAAATAAAAGTGTTTCCAACCAGGTCTTAAGAAAGCTCGTAAAGCATCACAATTTAGTAAACGTTAATCAATACCTTGTTATACCAACGATTATGGCACCTTTTTGGTGTCAGTTGGTGTTAATCATAGTGATAAGTCGTTTAAGAGACAGCATCTTGCTGGTGCTTTTTTTCTGGCATTAATTCAAGATAATATTGTTGAGTTGTCAAAATTGAATTATGCCCTGAACGTCTTGAAATATAATCAAGACTAATATCTTTTGAAAATAGAAAAGAAGCATGAGTATCACGTAAGCCGTGAAAAGTTGTTTTGGTAAGGTCAAGTTGCTTTAGTAAGCGTTGGAGTTGTCCGGCTTGCCTAGATCCATTCCAGTCGAAGATATAATCTTCTTTTGTGTTTGCAAGTTTGGTTATGGCTCCATGTATGTCTTTATTGATTGAAATCTCACGTTTGGAGTGTTTAGTTTTGAGTTGAGTGTCATTATTTGTGGGACTAATAGAACGTTTTATTTTAACACGATACTCAAAAATATCCTCTTTCCTGATTCCTAAGAGTTCTCCACGTCTGGCACCTGTTTCAAGAGCAAGTGCGACAAGAACGTTAAATTCATCTTCCGTATGGTTCAGGCAATATTGCCTGAGTTTTTTGAACTCTGTAATAGAGAGTGGAATATTTCGTTTAGGTTGTTCCTGCCCCTTTGCTTTCAGAAGATGACCGAAGTCATTACTAATTAAACCACGAGCATAAGCATATTTCAGCGAGCCACGAATTTTTAGGACAAGTTCTTTTACCGTCTTTTTGGAATGGTTTTCAGCATATTGGTCAATTTTCTTCTGCATGATAAGGTCATCAAGATGTTTAAGCTGAATGCTATCAAAAAGATTATCGACAACTACGAGCGTTCAGCGATATTTTTTCCACGCCTTTTTTCAAGCTCCATTTCTAATGTCCATAGTTCAGCATCTTTTTTGTTGTTGAATGTTTTAGTTTCTCTTTTATATTGACCTTTCTTGTAGAGTGATACAGTTGCACGGAAAGAGTTTCCACAGTTTGTTATTGTTGCCATTTTATCAATCATTGGCAACTATACACAGTGGCTTTCAATAAATTTCAATAGTTTGGAACGGAGATAGCGTTCTTGTTTCCCAACCATGAAACATTGAAAATCTGGATGGCTGCGAATATATTTATCGAAAGATTTTGGGTCAATCCCCAATAATTCGGATGCTTGTTGCCGTGTTAAGAGTAGTGGATATTGTGTCATAATACTTCTCCAATGATATATGTTATAATGGAGTTATCAAAAGATATCCATTATATTTTTTGTGCTTCCTCATCAGAATTGCTCGCCAAAGTATCTTCTGATGAGGTTTCTTTGTTGTTTTTGGGATTATAACGTCTAGAATCTAAGAACTTTGTAAAAAAGTAGGTTCGTTCAATTATTAATCCTAGTAGTGAAATATCTTTATTTCTAGCGTAGTGAACTAAGTCCTCAAACTCGGTAAAATTATTATCGGTAATGACATCGATAACAGTTTCTAGAAATAGATTTGAATTTTGCTCCATCAAGAACTTATCAAGTTCGAAACCACAACCTGATTTAATATCCTCTATATTGTATAAAGTTTTTTCAGGATTTTCTGCATGTATGAAATAATCGTACATACCTTTTGGTGACATGACAGGTTCCACATGGCTAGGACCGTTTAGTTTATCTTTGATAAGGTCTGATACCTGAGAGAAGCTTTTGAGAGAATCAAAGTAGAATGCTCCATGCTTATGTGCTTTCTTAAGTTCTCCCGTTTCTTTGTTTATATCCTTGTCGTGCCAAGGACTTAGAATAAATGGAATGTGTAACACTTCGAGAATGTCTAAATAATTTTCTGGAGCACTTTCTTTATAGATGAGAAAAGCCCATTTATTAGAACGTTGTTCTTTTGCCATTTTGTATTCTTTCTATGATTATTGATTATTGATTTATTGGGGGTCGTAGTAACCCCAATAAATCTTCTCTCGGAGCTCTGTTTCAAAGCCTAGAACTTAATCTGATGAGAGTTTATCTTAATCAAAACTGTCAACACTTGAGGGAAATTCAAGAATTGGGCAAAAAAGTTTTAGAGAACCTAGCAAAGCTAGAATCCCATAAAACTTTTTTGCCGCTATCTTACAGATTTCCTGAGTTTCCACACCAGGCTGGAGTGGCTTTTTTACCTGATACGCTGATGAAATAAATTCAAGAAAGCTTTATCGGTCTAAATAGTTTATAAGCCAGGACGTTTACTCTGTTGACCGTTCTAGCATAGCTTTGATACGAGTAAAGACTAGTTTGCGACGATTTTCATAAGGAAATATTATCTTCAAGATTTTTCCTCCATATGCCTGTACAAACCCTTTTCCAGGTGGTGAGGAGGTTACTTTAGTTGAGTCTGAGTCATCTTTTTCAAAGAGCATACGTTTACCCTCACTACTGACTCCACCTACTAAGATGCGCAAAAAAAATTGACTTCTGGCTTGAGTTGAACCGAATAACTCAGAATTAGCTTGCTGGACTGAAACCCATATTCTCCAACCTCCTTTACCGTCGCCAATATTTCTGGAAAGTCTCATCATTTCTCCGAATCTTCGGAGAAATTCAGCTCGTTCTCTCTTCTCAGTATAAGCTTCACTCAAGGATGCAAACTCGTCTATTATCGGCCAAAGGATATTATCCCCAATTGGTTTACTTCCCTCGAGTTGCTTTCTGAATAGCTGGTATGCTTGTGCGAAGGCTTTCTTTGCGGATTCAAATGACCAATATCCATTAATACCTCGGAGTTCTTTCCAATCTCGAGACATTTTATAGTCTAAGATTTGTAAGGTATCTCCAGGAGAAGAGAGGCAAGCTAGACAATGGGCTACATGAAACATGGCCACGGATTTCCCAGACCCCGTAGACCCCGACAGGAGTACATGGCCTGTCAAACTCATCCAAATTGGTTGACCTGTTTTTCTATTATGAAATATTGGGTATTGCATCAGTCCACCACACTTTCCACATGATCAACTTCAGAGTGTTCATGTTCGGTGTGTTGTGTTAACCGTCTTTCTCGTTGTTCATTATTTGACTTTAAATCAAAAATGATTCTTGAGATATAGTAACCACCAGTTCCAGGAGCAAGTTGAGGAGAGGTGATTTCTGAAACATAGTACATATTTTCAGCAATAGCACTATTAGCTACCTCTTTTAATTTTGATATAATCTCTTCTTTTTCTGAAATTTCCATGAAGCGAGCAAACACTATTTTATATGAACCGCTTAACTTGTCAAAGAAGAAATTATGAAGAAGCTCTTTTGTTAGCTTGTCATGATTCCTCAAAGCTGAAAACTCAGAATAAATAGTTCTTCCAGCCCATGCCAAAGCCTCTTTCTGGTTTTCATGCTCTTTTATGGCTTCGAGATTAGATTCTTCGTCAAAGGATTTTAATCCGTTTGACATGGTACGGAATACCCCAGCGAAAAACTCTCCAATTCTTGCTATGCATCCAAAAATTACAGTTAGAGCCCGAACCAGCTCAACGAGAGCTTTCCTCAAGTTTCCTTGAGCTTTGAGGAAGACATAAGCGCTAACGACAATAATAAATACAACAAAAATAAAGATGATGAGATTCATATTACACCTCTTCTGAAATAGCTTCGATGTCACTAGCTTCATCAATTAGCAACATGTTTGAGTTACGCATATCATAGCCGAGACCAGCAACTTTGTAAAGCGTTCCGATTTCAAGCATTAGCCTAGAGATATAGACAACTTTGACCATTTTGGAAGTTACTATTTCACTGAAGGTATATGTGTCTCCATCTGAGATTTCCTCTTTCAAGGTTTTGCCTGTGTTAGAATCTACAACTTTCTTTCCGTTTGAGTCTTTGAGGTTTGCATAATGTTCCCTAGGTTTTGCACCAAGGTAAATTGCGACCGTTTGGAGTTGGGATTTATTCCCTGTGTTTTTAGTTCCTTGCTTGCTTAACAAGCTCTGTAAATATTCTTTTGATACCATGACTGGTACCTCTCTTTCTTTAATGTGATACATAGTCAGACTTGTGCACTTGCTGACGGGTTGTGAAATATATCTCGTTTACAGTTTTTATTATACCTAATTTTGAACCCTTTGCAACCTAATTAATTGCATATCTGGGTTCGCTTTGATATAATTTTTTGAACCCACTTCAAAGGAGAGAAAGATGTTTAATAAATTTAAAGACCTTAAGCAAGAAGTACAAAAAGAGTTTGTCCTAAAATACTATCCTTTAATACTTAGAAGACAACAAGAAGCAGCTAGGCTATCAAAATTAGAATTTCTACAAAGATATTTGATGATAAAAAACAATTCAAAACCTGAGTTAAACGGAAAACTTTTAATTTCTAAACCAGCATATAAACGATATTTAAAAATTGTTGAGAATATTTACGTAATAACTTTTAAATCAGAAAAAACAGATTATATAAGTCGAAGTCATATCGAACCCTCATATTCTAAACTTGACATTCCTAAACTTCATAAAGAGAAATATGGTTATGAGCTGTCTACTGAAATATTAAATAGATTTGATAGAGGTATATTTGAAGAAATATGGGAACAAGTAAATTTGGATACTGTTTGGGATAATAAAATTATTAATACCCAGAAAGAGGAAGAAAAACGTGTAAAAATTACAGCTCACTTACTGCAAAAAAGTGGATTGCTTAATATAGTTCATCAGACTCTCACCAATGTCATCAATAATAATTTTGAAACTGAATTGATTGATAATGGAAATTTGGCTAAGGGGAGTTTCGATTTTGTTAATATATATGATTCTGAAGTTTTAAAGTATAATGGTAATTTATTTTTAAGAGAACTAGAAAAAGAATTGGAATGTTCCTATGTACAAAGGAAAGAGGTAGAGGAGGAATTTGATAGAGGATTAGAACTGCACTATACTCCATCTTATGAACGATTAGATTTTTTTGACAAAGAATAGCGAGACAATAAAAAGTCACTTCTTAAGATGCGAAGTGACTGATGACTAGTCTATTTTATGGTGTTAATTGGTGTCAATTTTATCCAAATGAATGTGTTTTAGTCCAATTTCAGGGAAGTTTCAAACTGTGAGATGTTGATATAAAGGAATTTGTAAGAATTGAGTATTCTTAGTTTTCAATAGGGAAATTTAGTAAACGTTAATTCGAGAGAATTACTATACTTACAGAGAGCACCTTTCGGGGTGTTCTTTTTTAGATTTTCATACTAAATTGGTGCAATTGACACAGTTGTTGCGACTTTAGTCGCTTACAAATGTGGCTGCAATCTGACAAAGTCAGTTGCCTCAAAACGTTAATCAATACGATTATATCAACGTTTCGAAACACTTCATGGTTCACACCATGGGGTGTTTTTTGTTTTTCTCATCTTCTCACGATATTGCCCATGTGGTATAATGGGATAAGGATTGTTCCTCGTTTCAGACGAGTTTATGGATTTCAGGATAAGTTAGTAGGTGAGATGAGTATTTCTGTCAGCCTCCTATACACCTGTTAACAGCTATCCACGATAAAAGGAGATTGTAGATTGGTTTTATTAGTATTAGGGATTTTGGTTTTGCTCATTCTAATCTTAAAAAGGAGACAGAAAACTGCTAAAAAATCTGAAGGAAAGGCCAAGAAAAGAAATTGAATATTAATAGGTTGCCTATTCATAGTTATCCCCATCGTAATCCTAACTGTGATTAGTCCTATTCTTTCTCTAATGGATATGTGGGGGCTGTTTGCCCATGCAAGTCGAACTGAGATTGAGCAAGCTGTGCATCGTTCTTATCAAAATTACGGTCTTACAGGACAGTTTGAGTTAGAAAAATACGAGAAAAACTATACAAGTGTGGGAGGATTTATAATCCACGGTACCTATAGTGAAAATATAGCCGGAAAAACCTATCAGGTTAAAACTCGATTTAAATACTATACTCGCTTTTCGAAAAATGAAACATATGGGAAGACAGATGCAGAGGTTGATTACAAAAATGATAAAAAAATTTATGATGTTTTCCCAGAATTAGCCTATTTAGGGATTGAGGTTAGTCCAAGCACCAGCGAATTTTTAAAAACACTGGACAGTTCAATCAAAGATCCTAAACTGCCTGATTTGAAGTATCAAGGTATTGGTTTTGAATTTAATAACCAATCTGATAATATCTATCTTTATAATGAAATATTAGAGGAAAATCAAAGCAAGGGCCAAGCTCTGCAAGGGATGTATCCAATGGATGCTCAATATCTTTTCCAAAAAGAGATTTTTATACCGACATTTGAATTTCAATATTTCGTTCCGAAGGAAAAAAGAGATCTCTTGTATGATGACTATCTTAAAGAGCTTGAAGCGCTCATGAAGGAATTTTTTGCCAACCAACCCCTACCAAGAGGTCTGTATGCTGTCAAAATTGCTAAGTATAAAGAGGATAAACTTGTCAATGATAGTGGTGTATACTATGTGAGGATTGATAATCGTCAAGTTGTAAAGCTGTTGCAAAAATTAGAGTAGGAGTTGCTAGGGCTAGTCCAGTCTCACAATATTTTACCTAAGAAGGGAAGGGATGTTTTGTAATGATTAGTTTAGAGCTGTTGTCTGAAGAAAATAGTCTAGACGTTTATTCTTTTGAAAAAGAAAATCGAGAGTATTTTGAACGAAATCTACCTCCTAGACCAGCTAACTATTTTGATTTAGAAGGTTTTAAAGAAATCACGAGGGAATTGTTAACGGAACAAACGAATCGGGATGTCTACATGCATCTTATCAGAGATTCGCAAGGCGTTATGGTCGGAAGAATCAATTTAAGTGTTTTAGAGGATGATCGAAAAACAGCAGAGCTTGGGTATAGGATTGGGGAAAATGTTAGCAATTTAGGTTATGCCAGCGAAGCGGTTAAACTCGTTTTAGACAAGGCCTTTACGACTTATGGTTTAAATAAAATCATTGCAGGAACGGCAAGAGATAATCTGGCCTCTCAGAGGGTGCTTTTAAAAAATGGCTTCACCTTTAGTAGAATGATAGAAAATGACTTATACATTCATAATGAGTGGGTTCATACAGCAGTATTTGAGATAAGGAGGCCATAATATCATTATTTTCAGTCTACTGACAAGGTTAATGGAGTCATCAATCTTTACGGACATTCAAGAATGTTTTCTTGGATGTTTTTTTGTTCATAATTTCCAGTTGTGTCTGTTAAAATTTGATTTTCCCAGTGGACAATTGTTCACTTTTTTTGCTTTTTGGTAAAAATTATATAGAAAACCCTTTAAAAAATATTTGTTAGAATTTTCTAAAAAATCTGGCGAAAGTCCTTGCTTTTATGAAAAAATAGGGTATAATGGTGAAAACACTATCTTTAAGGAGATTACTTATGAAATCGAAAAAGTGGCTCTTAGGAGCAGGTGCTGTTTTGAGTGCAGCCCTACTGTTAACTGCTTGTGGGCAAAGTGAAAAGAAAGCGGATGCTCCCAAGACTTTCTCTTATGTCTACGCTATGGATCCATCTTCTCTGGACTATAGTGTGACGAGCAAGAGCTCAACCTCTGACGTTATAGCAAACGTTGTTGATGGTCTTTTGGAAAATGATAAGTATGGGAACTTAATTCCATCACTTGCAGAAGACTGGTCTGTTTCAAAGGATGGTTTGACTTACACCTACAAACTTCGTAAGGGTGTAAAATGGTATACTTCTGATGGAGAAGAATACGCTGAAGTTAAGGCCAAAGACTTTGTTACTGGGCTTAAACATGCTGCTGACGGAAAATCAGATGGTCTTTCTTTGATTCAGGATTCTATCAAAGGCTTGGCAGAGTATGTTAGTGGTGAAAGCAATGATTTCTCTACCGTAGGAGTTAAGGCTGTTGATGATTACACGGTAGAATACACGCTCAACAAACCAGAGAGTTTCTGGAACTCTAAGGTCACAACTGCAACCATGCTCCCAGTTAATGAAGAATTTTTAAATTCTAAAGGGAGCGACTACGGTGCACCAACCCCATCAGGTATCCTATATAATGGTCCTTATTTCTTGAAATCATTGACTTCAAAATCAGTCATTGAATATGAAAAGAATCCAAACTACTGGGATAAGGACAATGTCAAGATTGACAATATTAAACTAACTTTCTACGATGGATCAGACCAAGAATCTTTGATTCGTAGCTTTACACAAGGAGCTTATACAACAGCCCGTCTCTTCCCAACAAGCTCAAACTTTGAGTCAACTAAACAAGAGTATGGCGATAAGATTGTCTACAGTCCACAAGAAGCGACAAGCTACTACCTCACTGTTAACGTAAACCGCCAATCTTACAATAAAACAGCCAAAACAGACGAAGCTCAAAAAACATCAACGAAAGAAGCTCTTCTCAACAAGAACTTCCGTCAGGCGCTGAACTTTGCCCTTGACCGTCACTCATACACTGCTCAGTTGAATGGTGAAGAAGGTGCGAACAAGATTATCCGTAACAGCCTAGTGCCTCATGACTACGTTCAAGTAGGTGAAAAAACCTTTGGAGAGTTGGCGCAGGCAGAGCTCGTTTCATATGGAGACCAATGGAAAGATGTAGCCCTTACAGATGGTAAGGATACGATTTACAGTCCTGAAAAAGCTAAGGCAGCCTTTGCTAAAGCCAAGGAAGAATTGCAAGCCAAGGGTGTTACCTTCCCAATCCATTTGGATATCCCGGTTGAACAAACAGATGTAATCGCGGTTCAACAAACTAACTCACTCAAACAGTCTATCGAATCATCACTTGGTACTGAAAATGTCATTGTCGATGTCCTTCAAATGACCGATAATGAGAAAATGAGCATTACGTCTCAAGCCAAGGTTCCATCTCAAAAAGACTATGACTTGAACGGAACTGGTTGGGGGCCAGACTATCAAGACCCAGCTACCTACCTCAACATTCTTGATGCCAAGAAGGGTTCAGCCCTTAAACACTTGGGGATCACTCGCGGAAAAGATCCAGAAGTGATGGCTCAAGTTGGACTGGACGAATACAAGAAACTCTTGGATGATGCTGCAGCTGAAACTAGCGACCTTAATAAGCGTTATGAAAAATATGCTAAAGCTCAAGCTTGGGTATCGGATAGTTCACTTTTAATCCCAGTTGCTTCTTCAGGTGGTTCTCCAACTGTTAGCCGAACTGTACCATTCACAAAAGCATACTCTCAAGTCGGAATCAAGGGAGACCCATTTGTGTTCAAAGGTTTGGAGTTGCAAAATGACGTTGTGACTGCAAAAGAATACGAAGAAGCCTTCAAGAAATGGCAACAAGAAAAAATCGAGACAAATGCTAAATACCAAAAAGAACTTGAAAAACACGTCAAGTAATCTATAAATAGAAAAGGAAGTTGCAGGAAACTGTGCTCCCTTTTTTGTTTTGAGACACCAGTTGTCATAAAGGCAGTAACTTTACATTTTTGAATAAATTTGATAAAATATAGTTATGTTATAAAAAGTGACATAAAGGAGTGGATGATGATTAAACTGAAAAAAAGACTAATCGGGACAGGTCTTGTCTTAGCGACAGGGATTTTGCTCTCTGCATGTGGACAGTCCAATACAGATACTAGCACTTATTCATCAACATTTAGTGCGAATCCAACAACTTTTAACTATCTCCTAGATTATTATGCAGATAACACTGCCGTTATTACCAATCTCGTAGATGGTTTGTTAGAAAATGACAGCTATGGGAACCTCGTACCTGCTGTTGCGGAGGATTGGTCTGTTTCATCAGATGGTTTGACCTATACCTACAAGCTTAGAAAAGATGCCAAGTGGTATACGGCTGATGGTGAGGAATACGCTTCAGTTAAAGCTCAGGATTTTGTCACTGGGATCAAATATGCCGCGGACAACAAGGGGCAAGCTATGGATCTGATCCAAAATTCAATCAAGGGATTGAATGACTATGTGACGGGTGTGACCAATGACTTTTCAACTGTCGGTGTCAAAGCCTTGGATGATTACACAGTCGAGTACACTTTGACTCGACCAGAGCCGTATTGGAATTCAAAGACAACCAATAGTATTCTTTTCCCAGTCAACGAAGAGTTCTTGAAATCAAAGGATAAAGATTTTGGTACCTTGACACCAGACAGTATCCTTTATAATGGTCCCTATCTGTTAAAAGATTTCACATCAAAATCTTCGATCGAATATGTGAAGAATCCACACTATTATGACCATGATAAAGTAACCATTGAAAAAGTTAAGTTAGCCTACTTTGATGGGTCAGATCAGGAGATGACGATTCGAAACTTTGAAAGTGGTGCTTACTCGATTGCAGGAGTCTATCCAAATAGTTCGAACTATGCTAAGACAAAAGAAAAATACCAAGACAATATCGTCTATAGCTTACAAGACAAGACATCTTGGTACTTTAACTTTAACGTCAACCGTAAAACCTATAATCATACCGCTAAAACAACGGACGAACAAAAGAAATCAGCTCAAACAGCTATCTTAAATAAAAATTTCCGTCAAGCTATCAACTTTGGTATTGATCGAACAGCCTATTCTGCTCAATCTAACGGTGAAGAAGCAGCGAGCAAAACCCTTCGTAATACTCTGGTTCCCCCAACATTTGTCCAGGTGGGAGATAAGACCTTTGGAGAAGTAACAGCTTCTAAGCTTGTGAACTACGGAACTGAGTGGTCAGGTATCAATTTGGCAGATGCTCAAGATGCCTACTTTAATAAGGAAAAGGCCCAAGCAAAATTTGCGGAAGCTAAAAAGGAATTGGAAGCCCAAGGCGTAACTTTCCCAATCCATTTGGATGTCCCTGTTGATCAGACGAATAAAAATGCGGTCTCTGGTATGAACTCGGTCAAACAAACCCTTGAAACAGTACTAGGTTCTGACAATATCGTCATTGATGTTCAACAGCTTTCTACAGATGACTTTGGAAATGTTGCCTTCCTAGCACCAAATCCAGCAGCTCGTGACTACGACCTAAACTTTGATGGTTGGGTTGGTGATTACCAGGATCCATCAACTTATCTAGATCCCTTCAATGCTGAAACTGGCTTCTATCTCAAGATTTTTGGTCTTGATGCCAAGGAAGACCAAGAGCTTATTAAGAGTTTGGGACTCGATACCTATACACAACTCTTGAAAGAAGCAGATGCTGAGAACAAAGATGTTGCTAAGCGTTATGAAAAATACGCTGAAGCTCAAGCTTGGATGATTGACAATTCTCTAGTCATGTCTGCGATGTCAAATGGTGGTACAGCCTCTGTAACCAAAGTAACTCCGTTTACACGTGCTTACTCCTTAGTGGGAATCAAGGGTGACGGAAATAATTATAAGTACATGAGATTACAAAAAGACCCTGTTACCAAGAAACAATTTGACGAAGCTAAGGCTAAGTGGGAAGCAGAAAGTAAAAAGGCTATCGAAAAGAGCCAAAAAGAGTTTGAAAACCACGTAAAATAAGATTACAGACAAGGTTGCCCCTGAGCGCCTTGTCTTTTTGTGTAGAATGGTATTCGGAACTTTGCCCATATTTTAGAGCAACTCAAGAGAACAAAAACGAATGAAAACGCTGAAAATAGCAAGGATGGATGGAATTTCCATCATGATTGTGATATAATATTTATAACTATTAACGTGTATAGGGGATTATCATGAGTAGACGTTCAAAGAGAGCTCGTTTAGGGAATGTGAAACGAAATATTAATATAGTTTTAGCAACCATTTATTTATTATTGAGTGGTTTTTTGCTGTTCTTAATTTTTAAACATAATATCTTAGCTTTTCGGTACCTCAATATCCTTACGGCGGTTCTTATTTTTATTTCTGCTGTAATTGCAATCCTTCTGATAGTGTATAAAAAAGCCGAGAAGTTTACGGTTTTCTTTTTGACACTTGCTATCGTAGTTAGCTCCGTTTCTCTCTATGCTTTGCAACAGTTTGTCGGTTTTACCAATCATATCAATGCGACCTCAAACTACTCAGAGTATTCGATGAGTGTGGTCGTTTTGAAAGATAGTGAAATCAATAATGTGACCCAGTTGGATAGTGTAACAGGTCCGACTGAAACAGATAATGATAATATCCAAAAGTTGGTGGCGGATATTAAGACGACACAGAGTAAAGACTTGACAGTTGAACAGAGTACTTCTTATCTAGCAGCTTATAAGAGTCTGCTTTCTGGCGAAACGAAAGCAATTGTCTTAAATAGTGTCTTTGAAAATATCATTGAAGCAGAGTATCCAGATTATGCTTCAAAAATCAAAAAAATCTATACAAAACAATTAACTAAGGATGTTGCGGCTCCAAAGGTATCGAAGAATAAAGCTTTCAATATTTATGTGAGTGGTATTGATACCTATGGACCGATTAGCTCAGTATCTCGTTCTGATGTGAATATTCTAATGACTGTGAACCGAGATACCAAGAAAATCCTTCTGACTACAACGCCTCGAGATTCCTATGTTCCGATAGCGGATGGGGGAAATAATCAAAAGGATAAATTGACCCACGCTGGGATTTATGGAGTGGACTCGTCGATTCATACCTTGGAAAATCTCTATGGTGTGGATATTAACTACTATGTTCGCTTGAACTTTACTTCTTTCTTGAAATTGATTGACCTTTTAGGTGGCGTTGATGTCTATAATGATCAGGATTTCACTTCTTTGCATGGCAAGTACCATTTCCCCGTTGGGAATGTCCATCTAGACTCTGAGCAGGCTCTTGGTTTTGTTCGTGAGCGCTACTCTCTAGCAGATGGAGATCGTGACCGTGGTCGGAACCAACAAAAGGTTATTGTAGCTGTTATTCAGAAGTTGACGTCAACCGAAGCTTTGAAGAACTATGACAATATCATACAAGGATTGCAAGATTCTCTTCAGACCAATATGCCTTTGGAAACCATGATGGATCTAGTTAATACTCAATTGGAGAGTGGCGGTAACTACAAAGTCAACTCTCAAGACTTGAAGGGGACTGGACGCACGGATCTTCCTTCATACGCTATGCCAGATAGTAACCTCTACATGATGGAAATCGATGAAAGTAGCTTGGCTGCCGCCAAAGCTGCTATCAATGATGTGATGGAGGGCAAGTAGCATGATAGATATCCATTCGCACATCGTTTTCGATGTGGATGATGGTCCAAAGTCAATAGAGGACAGTAAAAAACTACTTAGAGAGGCCTATAGTCAAGGAGTGAGGACAATTGTTTCCACTTCGCATAGACGAAAAGGGATGTTCGAAACTCCTGAAGAAAAAATCGCAACTAACTTTTTGAAGGTGCGAGAAATGGCTAAGGAAGTTGCGGATGACTTAATCATTGCCTATGGGGCAGAAATCTACTATACGCCAGATGTTGTTGAGAAGTTGGAAAAGAAATTAATCCCAACCCTCAACGATAGTCGCTATGCTTTGATTGAGTTTAGTATGAATACAGCTTATCGGGATATACATAAGGGGCTGAGTAATATTCTAATGTTAGGCATTACACCCGTCATTGCCCACATTGAACGTTACGATGCTTTAGAAAACAATGAAAAGCGCGTGCGAGAGCTGATTGATATGGGATGTTATACTCAAATTAATAGTTCTCATGTTTTGAAACCAAAACTCTTCGGAGAAACCTATAAATTTATGAAAAAGAGAGCCCAGTATTTCTTGGAACGAGATCTGGTTCACGTGATAGCAAGTGATATGCACAACTTGGATCACAGACCTCCTCATATGGAGGAAGCCTATGATATCATTGCCAAAAAATACAGTGAAGATAAGGCTAAGGAACTTTTTAAGGATAATCCCCGAAAAATAATAATGGATCAATTGATTTAGGAGAAAAAATGAAAGAACAAAATATGATGGAAATCGATGTATTTCACTTACTTAAAATCCTTTGGAAGCGAAAATTGTTAATTGCTTTGGTAGCATTCGTGACAGGGATAGTAGCATTTGCCTACAGTAGTTTTATTGTGAAGCCGGAGTTTACGAGTACGACCAGAATTTATGTGGTCAATCGTAATCAGGGAGATAAGCCTGGCTTGACTAACCAAGATTTGCAAGCAGGATCTTACTTGGTAAAAGACTATCGCGAAATCATTCTCTCGCAAGACGTTTTAGAGAAGGTTGCGACTGATTTGAAACTAGAACTCCCTCCAAAAGGTCTAGCTAGTAAAATCAAGGTAACAGTTCCAGTGGATACGCGTATTGTATCGATTTCTGTTACAGACCGTGCACCTGAGGAAGCTAGCCGTATCGCCAACTCTTTGAGAGAGGTTGCGGCTCAAAAGATCATCAGCGTCACTCGCGTTTCGGATGTGACAACACTTGAAGAAGCACGCCCTGCAACATCGCCATCTTCACCAAATATTCGTCGCAATACCATGGTTGGATTCCTTGCGGGGGCGGTTGTGATGGTTGTCACAGTTCTCCTTGTTGAGCTCTTGGATACACGAGTGAAACGTCCAGAAGATATTGAGGACGTGATGCAAATTGCACTATTGGGAGTAGTTCCAAATTTGGATAAATTGAAATAGGAGAGAAAAATGCCAACGTTAGAAATTGCACAAAAAAAATTAGATTTGGCAAGAAAAGCAGAAGAATACTACAATGCCCTTCGCACCAATATTCAATTGAGTGGGAATAACTTGAAAGTGATTTCCATTACCTCTGTCAAACCAGGAGAAGGAAAATCAACAACTTCTACCAATATTGCTTGGGCTTTCGCGCGTGCGGGCTATAAGACGCTGTTGATTGATGCGGATATCCGTAATTCAGTCATGTCAGGTGTCTTTAAATCACGGGAAAAAATTACAGGTCTAACAGAGTTTTTGTCAGGTACAACAGACCTATCACAAGGTTTATGTGAAACCAATGTTGAAAATTTGTTTGTCATTCAAGCGGGTTCTGTATCCCCAAACCCGACAGCTTTGCTACAAAGTGAAAATTTTGCGACCATGATTGACACCTTACGCAAGTACTTTGACTACATTGTCGTAGATACTGCTCCGATTGGAGTTGTTATCGATGCAGCGATTATCACGCAGAAGTGTGACGCTTCTGTTTTAGTAACTGCTGCTGGTGAAACAAATCGTCGTGATGTCCAAAAAGCTAAAGAACAACTCGAACAAACAGGCAAACCATTCTTAGGAATTGTGCTTAATAAACTCAATACTTCAGTTGAAAAATATGGCTCCTATGGAGCATATGGAAACTATGGGAATTATGGCAAAAAATAATAAATAGTTTAGGGAAGATATTATGGAAGAAAAGGGATTGAAGATTACTTTGGCGGCAATCCAGAGTTTTCTTGTCATTTTATTAGCTTATTTACTTAGTTTTGTTAAGGAAACAGAGATTGTAAATACTTCTGTTATTATCTTGTTCATTCTTCATTTTTTTATTTTTTATATCAGTGATTATGGGCATGATTTTTTTAAAAGGGGTTATTTAGCAGAGTTTATCAACACGACAAAGTATATCGTGTTCTTTGCTTTAGCTATCAGTATTTCGAATTTTTTCTTAGAAGATCGTTTTAGTATCTCTAGACGAGGAATGATTTATTTTTTGACAATACACTCTATTCTGTTGTATTTGTTGAATCTATGCATTAAACGCTATAGAAAAAGCATCTTTCCAAATCTCAAGGGGAGTAAGAAGATATTCTTGATAACAGCGACCTCTAGGGTTGAAAAAGTCATCGATAGGCTGATAGAGTCGGGAGAAATTTTTTGGAATTTGGTGGCGGTCAGTGTTTTAGACCAGCCTGATTTTCGGCATCAAACCTTAACCGTTGTACCTGCTGAGAATATCTTAGACTTTGCTACTCATGAAGTTGTTGATGAGGTCTTTATCAATCTACCAAGTGAAGAGTACGACATCGGGGAGTTTATCTCACTTTTTGAGACATTGGGAATTGATGTTACAGTTAATCTGAATGCTTTTAATAACTATCTAGGTAGTGATAAAAAGATTCGTGGGATGGCAGGGCTGAATGTTATCACGTTTTCTACAAAATTTTATAAGACCAGTCATGTCATTGCTAAACGTTTCATTGATATTGTCGGTTCGATTGTCGGATTGATTATTTGTGGTTTGGTGAGCATTGTTTTGGTTCCGATGATTCGACAAGATGGTGGGCCAGCGATTTTTTCTCAAACGCGTATTGGAAAAAATGGCCGACATTTCACTTTCTATAAATTTAGATCTATGTGCGTGAATGCTGAGCAGCGGAAACAAGAACTTTTGGCGCAAAATACTATGCAGGGGGGCATGTTTAAGGTCGATGATGATCCTCGTATCACTCCAATTGGTCGCTTTATTCGTAAGACCAGCCTAGATGAGTTACCGCAGTTTTGGAATGTTTTAATGGGAGATATGAGTCTGGTCGGAACCCGTCCCCCAACAGTGGATGAGTATGAAAAATATACACCTGAGCAAAAACGTCGATTGAGTTTTAAACCTGGGATAACAGGCTTGTGGCAAGTCAGCGGGCGAAGTGAGATCAAGGATTTCAATGAAGTTGTTAAATTAGATGTGGCCTATATTGATGATTGGACTATTTGGAAAGATATTGAAATATTGTTAAAGACCGTTAAAGTTGTATTTATGAGAGATGGGGCAAAGTAATTTCTGCCCTTCAGTCCTGTTAGGAGAGAAATGAAACAGTCAGTTTATATTATTGGTTCAAAGGGGATTCCTGCTAAGTACGGAGGATTTGAAACCTTTGTTGAAAAATTAACCGAATATCAAAAAGACAGCAACATACAATACTATGTTGCTTGTATGCGTGAAAATTCAGCTAAATCTGGCATCACGGATGACCAGTTTGAGCACAATGGAGCCATTTGTTTCAACATCGACGTACCCAATATCGGACCGGCCCGCGCCATCGCTTACGATATTGCAGCGGTCAACAAGGCTATTGAATTGGCTAAGGAGAACAAGGACGAGGCTCCCATTTTTTACATTCTAGCTTGTCGCATCGGTCCTTTTATTTCTGGACTTAAGAAAAAAATTCGTGCGATTGGTGGCTCTTTGCTGGTGAATCCTGATGGTCATGAATGGCTACGAGCAAAGTGGAGCCTGCCAGTTCGTAAGTACTGGAAATTTTCAGAGAAGCACATGGTCAAACATGCAGATTTACTGGTCTGTGACAGTAAAAATATCGAACAATATATCCAAGAGGATTATAAGCAGTATCAACCAAAGACCACCTATATTGCCTATGGGACAGATACAGCTCCTTCAATCCTGAAAGCAGAAGATGCCAAAGTTCGGAATTGGTATCAGGAAAAAGGAGTTAGCGAAAATGGTTATTATCTAGTAGTGGGACGATTCGTTCCTGAAAACAACTACGAAGCCATGATTCGTGAATTTATCAAGTCCAAGTCCAAAAAGGACTTTGTTCTCATCACAAATGTGGAGCAGAATAAATTTTACGACCAGTTGTTACGGGATACTGGTTTTGACAAAGATCCTAGGGTCAAATTTGTCGGTACTGTCTATGACCAAGAGTTACTCAAGTACATTCGTGAAAACGCCTTTGCCTATTTCCATGGGCATGAGGTTGGAGGAACCAACCCTTCTTTACTGGAAGCCCTAGCATCCACAAAACTAAATTTGTTGCTAGATGTTGGCTTTAACCGTGAAGTTGGTGAAGATGGGGCCATTTATTGGAAAAAAGATGAGTTGGCACGTGTCATTGAGGAAGTAGAAGGATTTGATCAGGCAGCAATAACTGACTTGGATTTCAAGTCAAGCCAAAGAATCCTCTCAGCTTTCACATGGGAAAAGATTGTGTCAGATTATGAAGAAGTGTTTAAAGGATAGGGAATGAAACGGATTTTATACTTGCATGCTGGTGCAGAAATGTATGGAGCAGATAAGGTCTTATTGGAATTGATCAAAGGATTGGATTCCAAAGAATTTGAAGCTCACGTCATCTTGCCAAATGATGGTGTTTTAGTCGAGGCTTTGCGCCAAGTTGGGGCTCAGGTCAGCGTGTTGGATTATCCGATTTTACGTAGAAAATACTTTAATCCTAAGGGGATTTTAGAATATCTAAAATCCTATCGTCGCTACTCTCAAAAAATCGCCCAATATGTACGTGAGAATGGGATAGATCTTGTTCATAACAATACGACAGCCGTTCTGGAAGGAATCTATCTCAAGAGAAAAGTAAAACTTCCCTTGATTTGGCATGTTCATGAGATTATTGTTAAGCCCAAGGCTATTTCAGATTTTATCAACTTCTTGATGGGCCGTTATGCTGATAAGATCGTAACAGTATCTCAAGCGGTTGCCAGTCATGTCAATCAGTCTCCCTTCATCAAAGAAGATCAGGTCCAGGTTATCTATAACGGAGTGGACAATGCGGTCTATCAACCGATGCAAGCAAGCGCTGTTCGGGAACAGTTTGGTATCGCGGAAGAGGCTCTTGTCATTGGTATGGTTGGTCGCGTCAACGCTTGGAAGGGACAAGGAGATTTTCTTGAAGCAGTGACGCCGATTTTGGAGCAGAATCCCAATTCTATCGCTTTTCTGGCAGGAAGTGCCTTTGCAGGCGAAGAGTGGCGAGTTGACGAACTCCAGTCTAAGATTGCTAAATCAAGTGTAGCCTCACAAATCAAACGAATTGACTATTATGAGCATACAACTGAGCTTTATAATATGTTTGATATCTTTGTTTTACCAAGCACCAATCCCGATCCTTTGCCAACAGTGGTATTAGAGGCAATGGCTTGTGGCAAACCAGTAGTCGGTTACCGTCATGGTGGTGTTTGTGAAATGGTTGCTGAAGGTATAAATGGCTTACTGGCCACTCCAAATCAACCAGCAGAACTATCAAAAGTCATTCAAGAATTGGTGGAGAATCCGGAGAAAAGAAATCAATTTGGTCAAGCATCAGTAGAAAGACAAAGAGAATTGTTTTCTTTGGAGAGTTATATCAAGAACTTCTCGGAGTTGTATAAAACAGATAGAAAAGATTAGTTATGAATAAAATAGATTTTGTTGTTACTTGGGTTGATGGTGGAGATCCAATTTGGCAAGCCAAGAAAGCTAAATATTCTGGAGCTGTGGATACTTCTAAAAACAGCATGAATTCTGTGAAAGCCTACCGTGATTGGGGAACTTTTAAATACTGGTTTAGAGGGGTTGAAAAGTTTGCTCCTTGGGTCAATAAGGTCTACCTCGTGACCGACCAGCAAAAGCCAAGCTGGTTAGAGTTAAATAGTGAAAAATTGGTCTTGGTAGATCATACAGAGATTATCTGTAATGACTACCTACCAGTTTTTTCTGCCAATCCTATTGAAAGCAATATCCATCGGATTCCTGAACTCTCTGAGCACTTTGTCTTTTTCAATGATGACGTTTATCTCACTGCTCCAGTTACGCCGACGGATTTCTTCTCTGAAGAAGGACTGCCAAAGTATAACACAGCCTTATCACCGATTGTTCCAGAACGATATGGGACAGGTCATTTTCAAGTGAACGATATGGAAATTGTGACTAGTTATTTTACTAGAGATGAGATTTTGAAAAATGGAAAATTTTTATCTCTTAAGCAGGGCTTAAAAAATATTGTCAAGACTCTGCTCTATAGAAATAGTAAATTTATTTGTGGTTTTTGGGAAAATCATTTAACCCATCCTCTCTTAAAGTCGACCATGGAACTGGTATGGGAAAAAGAAACCGCCATTTTGGAAAAAACGTCAGCTAGTCGCTTTAGAAGCCCATCTGACACCAATATTTGGCTCTTTAAATATTGGCAGATTGCTAGTGGGAAATATGAGGTTGCTGATCCTAATTTGGGCGATTTATTTTCTCTAGATAATGCTGGTCCAGAATTTTGGAAACTTTTAAATTCTGGGAAATATAAAGTGATGTGTATCAATGATGGCTTTAATGTTCAAAATGAAGAACAAGTCATGACTGATTTTATCAAAGCGATGGATCAACTATTTTCAGAAAAAAGTTCATTTGAGCTTTGAAATTTCTAATTGAGTAAGAGAAAGAAAAGGAAATATGATTTCGGTAATTGTACCAATTTATAATGTGGAGGAATACCTTCGCTATGCTATGGAAAGTTTGGTAAATCAAACCTATAAAGATTTTGAAGTCATTTTGGTTGACGATGGTTCCACTGATAATTCTGGGCAACTATGCGATCAATATGCAAGTGAGTACGATTGGGTATCAGCCTATCATAAAGTAAATGGTGGCTTGTCTGATGCTAGAAACTATGGTGTGACTAAAGCTAAAGGGGACTGGATTGTTTTCCTAGATCCAGATGACTATTTTGAGCCTTGTGCCCTTGAGCTTTTGATGGAACTCCAAAAACGTACAGGTGCTAGGATTGTTGCAGGCAAAGGTAAGGATGCCTATGATCATGATTCTTATCAAAACTACCAAATAAATGAAGAAACGCTAGCGAAAGCTACCCTTCTTTCTTCTGAAGAAACTTTAGTAGAGATGCTCTATGGTACAATTGCTACGGTCTCTGCTTGGGCTAAGCTCTTTCCCAGAGATATCGTAGAAAAACACCCCTATCCAAAAGGGAAAATCTATGAAGACTTATATGTTATCAGTGACTACTTGAAAGAAGTGGAATCAGTTTGTGTGATTGATTTAGGCATCTATCATTATTATCGTAGACCAAACAGTATTACCTTATCAAACTTCAATAGCAAGCACTATGATTTTTATGATTCTATGAATCATTTGGAGGACGTTGTCCAAAAGGACTATTCTTCCAATACAGAACTTGACGATGCTGTCATCGCCCGTTTGTTCATTGGTAGTCTCCACATTTTCATCTTAATATCAGATTCTTCCAAAGAGGAAATACTTTGTATTCAAAGAAAGATTCGGCCTCATCTAGGAAGAGTATTGAAAAATAAGCGGATTAACTTGAAAAATAAGGCGATCTATATAATGTTATCATTGGTTCCAGGTCTGTATTATCGTTTTAAAAAATTAAAAAAAGCCTCAAAAAATGAAAGAGGTTAGAGATTAGAAAAGGAAAAAGAAAATGTTAAAAATAGAACGTGACAAACTGTTAGTGGCAGCGGTTCTAACATTGGTGATTTCGATTGATATGATTCAGACCTCAATGTTAGCGCCTATCTTGCCTCATATCCCCAATATCGTTCCATTTTTCGGAGTGGTCTTGTTAGGGCTACGTTTTCTTTATATTAAGCAATATTCTTTTACTTTTCTTTTTTTGCACCTCTTTTATTCTTATCGGGTTGTCTCATTTACTATAAGACGGGTAATCTAAATGCCTTAATGAACCTTCTTCTGATTATCTTTCTCTATAGAGTAGAGTTAGAGAGTGTTTTAAAACTATATGTAGGGCTCTTCTGCTATGGGAAAGTATAATCCCAATCGAATGAAATATCAACTGGAAAAATTCGAGAAAGTTGACCAGCTGATGTCAATATGGGGCATTCATGATGAACAATTTGTTGATCAAATAAAACTCGTACTCTAATGAGTAATATTCAAAATATTTCAGCTCAAAAAACACCCCTTCTTTTGAAACGGCAATATTTTGAAGAATTGTGTGTAAACAAAGAGATGGTTATTTTGACAAAAAAATACTCCTTTTATCAATCTTTTCGTTAGATGCTTACTTAATTATAGAATGTATCGTACGTTGATTTTTCTAAAAAAATACAGATTTTAATCAAATGGGAATGTTCAATTCTTGGATATTTGATAATAGAGAGTTGTAAAGTTTTAAATATTTTTAATTAAATGATTGAAAGGGTTGGATGACTATTGTGATGAACAATCGTACTATATCAGAAAAAATTTATTTAATCACCTTATTTATATGGGTTGTTGTCACATCATTAGTCACAACTACTTATTTTATTAGATTGGAGGGCTTTTTATCATTGTATAGGATCCTCCTCTATTTCACAATTGCTATGATTTTGATAAAAGAGTTGGTGAATCTTCCAAGAACCTTGTATCACTTTAGATTTCATTGGAAACAACTGTTAATAGCAGTATTGTTCATTATTTCTATGTTTATAGTTGCAAAAAATCGAGAGGGGTTACTTGATTTAAATGTTCTTTTACTTGTTTTTTCTGCTAGAGATATAGATTTCAGAAAGTTATTAGGAACGTTCTCTTTTGCCACATTTCTAGTCCTTGTTTTAACGATTTTTGCTAGCAACATGGGCGTGATTTCGAATATGATCATGCGTGCAGATAGCGGATATCGTTTTAGTCTAGGGTTTAATTATGTTTCGTTTGCTTCACAAAGATTATTTTTTGCATTGTGTAGTTATCTAATGTTTCGAGGGAAAAAAATTTCTTACATGGAATTACTGGTCTTACTGTCGGCTACGATTTATATGTACCAACAAACTTCGACAACCAGTCCATTTTATTTAAGTATTTTAATACTTACATATGCGTTGTTTAGTCTGAAAATCATAAAAAAAGACTTTATTATTGGACACTTCTGGATGAAAACAATCGCAAAATATGGTTTTATTTTGGCTTTAATCATTACCTTATATTTCTGTTTTTATTCATCTGGGAATTTATTCCATTTTGTAGATCAATTTACACATAATCGGCTACGGTTAAGTGTAGAGGGATTCCGCAATTTTGGAGTATCTTGGTTAGGACAACATATTAAATTCACACACTTAGATATTTTTGGGAATTTTACTAGTAATTATAATTTCATAGATAGCTCGTTTGTGCAGTTGTTGGTTATTGATGGCTTAATCGTCAGTGCCTTCATGTTGATGATTCTTACTAAAGTTATGAAATATTTCGTAACCATTCGAAAAGATATCGTACTTGCCTGTTTAGGAATCATGATTATCCATGGCATGTTTGACCCTCAAATGTTAGTTCTTCGATATTCTCCATTGATCTTATTTATCAGTCGTTTGTTTATCATGAATTCAGATAATGAAATTGAATAAAGAAGATTAAACGATAATTTAACAGGAAGGCAAAATTTTCTATACTTATGAAAGTGCTTAAAAACTACGCCTACAATCTTTCTTATCAATTGTTGGTGATTATACTTCCGATTATTACGACTCCCTATGTAACACGGGTCTTTTCTTCGGATGATTTAGGGACGTATGGATACTTTAATTCCATTGTCACCTACTTTATTCTCTTAGCGACGTTAGGAGTTGCTAACTATGGTACTAAGGTCATTTCAGGACATCGTAATGAGATTAATAAAAACTTTTGGGGTATCTACTCTTTACAATTAGGTGCAACAGTCCTTTCTCTGTCCTTATATGCTCTTTTTTGTCTGGCCCTTCCCTCTATGCAAAATCCGGTAGCCTACATTCTAGGCTTGAGTTTAGTTTCAAAAGGTTTAGACATTTCCTGGCTCTTTCAAGGGCTAGAAGATTTTCGAAAGATTACTGTTCGAAATATCACAGTTAAACTCGTTGGAGTCATTTCCATCTTCCTCTTTGTCAAATCTGCAAATGACTTATATCTCTATGTTTTTTTGCTAACCATATTTGAACTTTTGGGGCAACTAAGTATGTGGTTACCTGCTAGGGAGTTTATCGGTAGTTCTCATTTTAGCATAGGATATGCTAGGCATCATTTAAAGCCGGTCATACTATTATTCCTTCCTCAAGTAGCTATTTCTTTGTACATTACGCTGGATCGTACCATGCTTGGAGCCTTAGCTTCTACAAAAGATGTAGGAATTTATGACCAGGCTCTAAAGTTGGTAAATATACTTTTGACCTTGGTAACTTCCTTGGGAAGTGTTATGTTGCCTCGAGTAGCTAACTTATTAGCAACAGGAGATCATAGAGCAGTCAATAAGATGCATGAAATGTCCTTCCTCATTTATAATTTAGTGATTTTTCCAATGATGGCAGGAATTTTGATTGTGAATGATGATTTTGTTCAGTTTTTCCTTGGTCAAGATTTTCAGGATGCACGTTATGCAATCGCCATTATGATCTTCCGTATGTTCTTCATCGGTTGGACCAACATCATGGGAATTCAGATACTGATACCTCACAATCAAAATAAAGAATTCATGATTTCAACAACAGCTCCCGCAATTGTCAGTGTAGGTTTGAACTTACTATTCCTTCCTAAACTTGGGTATATCGGAGCAGCCATTGTTTCTGTTTTGACAGAGGCGTTGGTATGGGCGATACAATTATACTTTACCCGTAGATACCTAAAAGAAGTTCCAATTATCGGATCTTTGACAAAAATAGTCCTAGCATCAGCTATCATGTATGGCATTCTGCTAGGTTCAAAAACACTTATACAATTTTCGCCAACTATAAATGTTTTAGTATTTGCAGGGCTTGGTGGAATCATTTATCTTTTTGCAATTCTATCTTTGAAAGTGGTAGATGTAAAAGAATTAAAACAAATTATTAGGAAAAACTAGAATGCAAAAAAATCGGAATATCAGCCTAGATTTATTAAAAGTGCTTGCGTGTATTGGGGTCGTTTTACTCCATACAACAATGGGCGGATTTAAAGAGACAGGATCATGGAATCTTTTGTCATATTTATATTATTTAGGTACCTACTCCATTCCCTTGTTTTTTATGGTCAATGGTTATTTATTGTTAGGAAAAAGGGAAATAACTTATCCTTACATACTTCAAAAAGTCAAATGGATCCTAATAACAGTGTCATCATGGAACATTATCGTTTGGCTCTTTAAAAGAGACTTTGCGGTTAATCCAATTAAAAAAATTGTAGGCTCTCTGTTACAAAAAGGGTATTTCTTTCAGTTTTGGTTTTTCGGTGCGCTGATACTGATTTATTTATGTTTGCCTGTTTTGAAAACAGTTATAAATTCAAAAAGAAAATATGTATACATTCTATCTTTATTGGTGGCAATTGGGTTTATAGTTGAATTAGCAAATATTTTCCTTCAGATGCCTATACAAACTCATGTTATGCAAACTTTTAGATTATGGACTTGGTTTTTCTACTATCTTTTAGGTGGTTATATAGCGCAATTCAATATAGACAACCTCAAATATAGATTTAAAAATTGGATGAAAATAGTTAGCATACTTTTGTTATTGATTTCACCAATTATATTGTTTTTCTTAGCAAAGAATACTTACCATAATCTTTTTGCTGAATATTTTTATGACACTTTATTTGTAAAAGTTGTAAGTTTAGGAATTTTTCTAACTATATTCTCACTTGCATTGAATCAAGATAACAACAAATGGATTGTTTCTCTCTCTAATCGAACGATGGGTGTTTTTATAATACATACCTATGTTATGAAAATTTTGGAAAAACTAATTGATTTCAGTTTTGCAGGTGCATATTTATGGTTTGCTATATTTACTTTGAGTATTAGTTTTATTGTCATTGGAATATTAATGAGAATCCCATATTTCAATCGAATTGTCAAATTGTAAAAAGGAGAAAAAATGTACGATTATTTGATTGTCGGTGCTGGCTTGTCAGGTGCAATCTTTGCCTACGAAGCTAACAAATGTGGCAAGAAGGTGAAGGTGATTGATAAACGAGAACACATTGGTGGGAATATCTATTGCCAATCTGTTGAAGGAATCAATGTCCACAAGTATGGAGCTCACATCTTCCATACATCCAATAAAGAGGTCTGGGATTATGT
Source organism: Streptococcus oralis (assembly GCA_905372585.1). Lineage (GTDB taxonomy): Bacteria > Bacillota > Bacilli > Lactobacillales > Streptococcaceae > Streptococcus > Streptococcus oralis_CJ. The sequence goes on along the minus strand of CAJPPL010000001.1, from coordinate 148,888 downwards.
CAATCAGTTCGCAGAGTTTAACAATTACATCAATTCTCCTATTGCCAACTATCAGGGACATCTTTACAATCTGCCTTTCAATATGAACACTTTCTATGCTTTGTGGGGGACAAAGACACCCCAAGAAGTCAAGGACAAGATTGCTGAGCAGACGACACACATGCAAGATGTTGAGCCAAAAAACTTAGAGGAACAAGCCATTAAGTTGATTGGTACGGATGTCTATGAAAAGCTAATCAAGGGTTACACCGAAAAGCAATGGGGGCGTTCTGCTACTGAACTACCACCCTTTATCATCAAGCGTTTACCAGTTCGATTGACTTATGACAATAATTATTTCAACGACCGTTACCAAGGGATTCCAATTGGTGGTTACAATGTCATCATCGAAAAGTTGTTGGAAGGAATCGAAGTAGAGCTTAATACAGATTTCTTTGCAGATCGGGAGAACTTGGAGGCTTCAGCAACTAAGATTGTCTTCACAGGGATGATTGATCAGTTCTTTGACTATAAGTTTGGTGAACTAGAGTATCGTAGTCTCCGTTTTGAGCATGAGATTTTGGACCAAGAAAATCATCAAGGAAATGCCGTAGTCAACTATACTGAACGTGATATTCCCTATACGCGAATCATCGAACACAAACATTTTGAGTTTGGGACTCAAGCCAAGACCGTTATTACTCGTGAATATCCAGCAGATTGGAAAAGAGGAGATGAACCTTACTATCCAATCAATGATGCCAAAAACAATGCAATTTATGAGCAGTATCTAGCAGAAGCTGAGAAAAATGGGCGCGTTATTTTCTGTGGGCGCTTGGCAGATTATAAATACTATGATATGCACGTGACTGTTGAACGTGCATTGGATGTGGTAGAAGAAGAACTAGGGAGTATCTAAGAACATCACGGATAAAGGGGAGAAAAGGTGAAATATTATCTGAAGGATTCATTTCTGCATAATGCACACGAAAAGAATGCAGGGAGTAAGGCACGAAATGACGTGGAAACTATTCTAATCTCAGAGGGTTATGAGGGGTTGGAGTTCAAGGTTGAGAATTGGTATAAGATGAATTTCTTTAAAGCTCAACAACACAAATATCGTGCGACCAAGTCTGTGTTTGATCAGTTGGAAGCTGGAGATGAATTGGTGATTCAGTTCCCTATTATCCACCATACATTTTTCATTTCACAACTCATCAAGCAGGCGCAAAAAAGAGGAGTTAAATTCTATCTGTTGATCCATGATATTGAAACCTTGCGTCATGCAGCAGGTTCAGAAGTGAAATTTCGTCATAAAGTGAGAAATTACTTTCAAGAGAAGAAAGCTCTAACGTCAGTGGATGGGATTATCGTTCATAATGATATCATGAAAAATGTTTTAGCCGGTCAAGGATTTCCGTCTGATAAAATGGTAAGCTTGGAGATTTTTGACTATCTGATTCCTAACTTTGAGGTACAAGCTCTTCCTCAAAAAAACCAACCTATTATCGTAGCTGGAAATTTGAACCCTGCAAAGTCAGGTTATCTTTATAATTTACCAGAACAACCAGCCTATAACTTGTATGGAGTAGGCTATGATGAAAGTCGTGCATTGAAAAACACCACCTACTTTGGCTCCTTTATGCCGGATGACCTCCCAGCTGCTCTTGAAGGTAGTTTTGGTTTGGTCTGGGACGGAGACAGCTCAGAAACCTGCCAAGGTTCTTACGGAAACTATCTACGCTTTAACAACTCGCACAAGGCCTCTCTCTACTTAGCTTCAGGTTTTCCCCTAATAGTCTGGAAAGAGTCGGCTCTCGCACATTTTGTTCTGGATAAAGAGTGTGGTCTAGCAGTTGATTCTCTACACGACCTCCAAAAAGTACTAGATGATTTGACACTTCAAGACTACAAGGAACTTTCAGAACAAGCTAGGAAAGTTGGAGCTGCTCTTCGAGATGGAGCCTATTTAAAAGCTGCCTTATCCAAATTGAAGTAAATTCCTTAGGGAATTTGGGACAAAATGAAATATAATATAGGATAGGTAATTAGCCAGAAAGGAAACCTATTATGAAAGGTATTATTCTTGCGGGTGGTTCGGGAACGCGCCTGTACCCACTTACTCGAGCTGCGTCAAAACAGCTGATGCCGGTTTATGATAAACCAATGATTTACTATCCTTTGTCAACCTTGATGTTGGCTGGGATTAAGGACATTTTGATCATCTCAACACCACAGGATTTACCCCGTTTTAAGGATCTGCTCTTGGATGGTTCCGAATTTGGAATCAAGCTTTCCTATGCGGAACAGCCAAATCCAGATGGACTTGCTCAGGCTTTTCTAATTGGTGAAGAATTTATCGGCGACGATAGTGTTGCTTTGATCTTGGGCGATAATATCTATCATGGGCCTGGTTTGAGCAAAATGCTTCAAAAGGCAGCTAAGAAAGAGAAGGGTGCGACTGTGTTTGGCTACCAAGTGAAGGATCCAGAGCGTTTTGGTGTGGTCGAGTTTGATACAGACATGAATGCTATTTCCATAGAAGAAAAACCGGAGAATCCTCGCTCTAACTATGCAGTGACAGGTCTTTATTTCTATGACAATGATGTTGTGGAGATTGCCAAACAGATCAAACCGAGTGCTCGTGGCGAGTTGGAAATCACAGATGTTAACAATGCTTATTTGAAGCGTGGAGATCTTTCTGTTGAGGTGATGGGCCGTGGTTTTGCCTGGTTGGATACTGGGACACACGAGAGCTTGTTAGAGGCTTCCCAATATATCGAAACGGTTCAACGAATGCAAAATCTCCAGGTTGCAAATCTGGAAGAAATTGCCTATCGAATGGGTTATATCAGCCGTGAAGATGTACTGGAATTGGCGCAACCTCTTAAGAAGAATGAATACGGACAATACCTGCTCCGTTTGATTGGAGAAATCTAGATGACAGATAATTTTTTCGGCAAAACACTTGCAGTGCGTAAGATTGATGCCATTCCAGGTATGTTAGAGTTTGACATTCCAGTTCATGGAGACAATCGAGGCTGGTTTAAGGAAAATTTTCAGAAAGAAAAGATGCTACCGCTTGGTTTTCCTGAAAGCTTCTTTGTTGAAGGGAAACTGCAAAACAACGTCAGCTTTTCTCGCAAAAATGTTCTCCGAGGCCTCCATGCTGAACCTTGGGACAAGTATATCTCAGTAGCAGATGGTGGCAAGGTTCTGGGTTCTTGGGTTGACCTACGTGAAGGTGAGACTTTTGGAAATGTTTATCAGACCGAGATTGATGCAAGTAAGGGAATCTTTGTCCCTCGTGGCGTAGCCAATGGTTTCCAAGTCCTCTCGGATACAGTTTCTTATAGCTATCTAGTTAATGACTACTGGGCACTTGAACTCAAGCCTAAATATGCTTTTGTCAACTATGCAGACCCAGCTTTGGGCATCCAGTGGGAAAACCTAGCAGAAGCAGAAGTTTCAGAAGCAGATAAACATCATCCACTGCTTAAGGATGTAAAACCTCTGAGAAAAGAAGATTTGTAAAAAAATTAGGGAATAAAAATGACTGAATACAAAAATATCATCGTGACAGGTGGGGCTGGTTTTATCGGTTCTAACTTTGTTCATTATGTTTATAATAACTTTCCAGATGTTCATGTGACAGTACTGGACAAGCTGACTTATGCGGGGAATCGTGCCAATATTGAAGAAATTTTAGGCGACCGTGTTGAGTTGGTTGTTGGAGATATTGCTGATGCAGTCTTGGTAGACAAGCTGGCAGCTGAAGCGGATGCTATCGTTCATTATGCGGCAGAAAGTCACAATGACAACTCGCTCAATGATCCGAGTCCCTTTATCCATACCAACTTCATCGGGACCTACACTCTTTTGGAAGCAGCACGTAAATACGACCTTCGTTTCCACCATGTTTCGACTGACGAAGTCTATGGGGACCTGCCTCTGCGTGAAGATCTGCCAGGTCATGGAGAAGGTCCAGGTGAGAAATTTACCGCTGAAACCAAGTACAATCCCAGCTCTCCTTACTCATCAACCAAGGCGGCTTCAGACTTGATTGTCAAAGCTTGGGTACGCTCGTTTGGTGTCAAAGCGACTATTTCCAACTGTTCAAACAACTATGGTCCTTACCAGCATATCGAGAAGTTCATTCCGCGCCAAATCACCAATATTTTGAGTGGAATCAAGCCAAAACTCTATGGTGAAGGTAAGAATGTCCGTGACTGGATTCACACCAATGACCATTCATCAGGTGTTTGGACAATTTTGACAAAGGGTCAAATTGGTGAAACTTACTTGATTGGTGCGGATGGTGAAAAGAACAATAAGGAAGTCCTGGAACTCATCCTCAAGGAAATGGGACAGCCAGCTGATGCTTATGATCATGTGACAGACCGTGCGGGTCACGACCTTCGCTATGCTATCGATGCTAGCAAGCTCCGTGATGAACTAGGGTGGAAGCCAGAGTTTACCAATTTTGAAGCAGGTCTCAAAGAGACCATCAAGTGGTACACAGACAACCAAGACTGGTGGAAATCTGAAAAAGAAGCCGTCGAGGCTAACTATGCCAAGACGCAACAAGTGATTAACTAATCAGATACTAAAAAGCAAGAGACCTTGAGTTCTCTTGCTTTTTATGTATGTCGTAATCTTTTATTTTCTTACTTCTTGTTTATAAAACTCTTTAAGGGCATCCTGCCAGGTTGGAATGACGAAACCTGTCGCCTTTGCTTTTGCCAAGCTCATGGTTGAGTTGAGGGGACGTTTGGCCTTTGCAGGAAACTTGCTGGAGTCTACCGGAATCACTTCAACATCACTGTCCTTAAGAATCTCGACAGCGAAGTCATACCAAGTGGTATCTTCAGTGGAGTCATTTGATAAGTGGTAGTAGCCAAATGCTTTTTGATTTTCAGTCAAGTAAATCATGAACTCAGCCAAGGTACGTGTCCAAGTTGGACGACCGTGTTGATCGTTGACTACTGTGAGTGTTTTATGGGATTTGGCTAGATTCTGCATGGTAAAGACAAAGTTTTTACCATAATTTCCAAAGACCCAAGCAGTCCGGATAATGTAATACTGTGACGTAAGGTTTTCAACGAGTTCTTCACCCATTCGCTTGGTACGTCCGTACTCTGTCTGCGGATCAGGTAGGTCATCGACTTCCCATTCTTGTCCGACGGGTTTCTTCCCATCAAAGACGTAGTCTGTCGAGATATAGACCAGAGTAGCTCCGTATTTCTCAGAGACCTTGGCTACATTTTCAGTTCCAGTTACGTTGATGGCAAAATCCAGTTCTTTCCCCTCGTCTTCTGCAGCATCAACAGCAGTGTAGGCTGCACAATGATAGACCAGAGTTGGCTTGACTTCAGCAAATACCTTCTCAACCATTTCAGCATTCGTGATATCCATTTCGGCCACATCAACTGCAACATAGTCTACATTTCGTTCATCTAGTAAATAACGTAGTTCGGTACCGAGTTGACCATTCGCACCTGTAATTAATATCATTGTCTTCTCCTTAACTTTTATTCTATCTAATCATAGCAAAAAAATGATAAAAAATCTGATTTTCGGTCCTTGTTTTACTGGTTTCTATCCGATAAGAATCTGTTTTTGAAATGAAACTGTTTATTAGATTCTTTGAGATAGAATTTTTTTATAGCTGTAAAGCGATTCTTAAAATTCTAAGCGTTAGCACTGTTCAGAAAAGAGAAAATTTTAGTGAATTTTACCTATTTCCTATTGCTTTCTGCCTTTTTATTTGTTATATTAAAAGTACAATTAATTTTTATTTATAACAGTTAAGCAGAGCACTTTCAGAGAAAGGAGTATTTTTTAAAAAAGAAATGTAAACGCTTACTGGAAAATGAAAGGATTTAGGAGTTCATGGATAAACGATTTTTTGAAAAACGCTGTAAGTTCAGTATTCGTAAGTTTACGCTTGGAGTAGCTTCGGTGATGATTGGAGCGACTTTCTTCGCAGCTAGCCCAGTATTAGCTGATCAAGCAAGAGTTGGTTCAACAGATAATTTGCCGAGTGAACTGGCTGATTTGGATAAGAAGGCTAGCGATGAGGGGCACGATTTTGACAAGGAAGCTGCCGCTCAGAATCCTGGTTCAGCTGAAACTACTGAAGGCCCTCAAACAGAGGAAGAGTTATTAGCTCAAGAAAAAGAAAAGTCTGAAAAGCCAAGCAATCTGCCAAAAGAATTGGAAGATAAGTTGGAGAAAGCTGAAGACAATGGGCGCGAAGTTGACAAGGATCAGTTGGCCCAAGATACTGGGAAGCTCGTCCCAGAAGATGTGGCTAAGACTACCAACGGGGAATTAAACTACGGCGCAACTGTTAAGATCAAGACGCCATCAGGAGAAGGTAGCGGTATTGTCGTTGCAAAAGACCTTGTCTTAACGGTTTCTCATAACTTTATCAAGGATAGCCAGGACGGCAATATCCGTAAGGTTGTGGACAATGATCAAGGGGATGGAGATATCTATAGTATCTCTTATCCAGGATTGCCAGATGTCAAGTTTAGCAAGAAAGATATCATTCATTGGGATCGTGAAGGCTACCTGAAGGGCTTCAAAAATGATTTGGCCCTTGTGAGATTGCGTACAGTTCTAGAAAATACGCCTGTTGAAGTAACTAAAAAGCCAGTAGTTAAGAAAATAGGAGATAAGCTCCATGTCTTTGGTTATCCAGAAGGGAAATTGAATCCTATTGTCAATACTACAGTTGATTTTGCGGAACCATACGGAGAAGGTGTCCAAGGGATTGGTTACCAAGGAGGAAAACCGGGCGCTAGTGGTGGCGGTATCTTTGATACAGAAGGCAAACTAGTCGGTGTTCACCAAAATGGTGTAGTTGGAAAACGGAGTGGCGGTATTCTCTTCTCACCAGCTCAACTAAAATGGATTCAAGACCACATGCAGGGAATTTCAAGTGTGAAACCAGCAGACTTGGAAGAGAAAGAAAAACCGGCTGAAGAAAAACCAAAAGAGGATAAACCTGCAGCTGCTAAACCTGAAACACCTAAGACAGTAACTCCTGAATGGCAAACAGTAGCGAATAAAGAGCAACAAGGAACCGTCACTATTCGTGAAGAAAAGGGTGTTCGCTACAATCAATTGTCTTCAACGGCTCAAAATGACAATGATGGCAAACCAGCCTTGTTTGAAAAACAAGGATTGACAGTTGACGCTAATGGAAATGCGACGGTTGATTTAACCTTCAAAGATGATTCTGAAAAAGGCAAATCACGTTTTGGTGTCTTCTTGAAATTTAAAGATACCAAGAACAATGTTTTTGTTGGTTATGACAAGGACGGCTGGTTCTGGGAATACAAAACTCCAGGTAATAGCACATGGTATAAAGGCAACCGTGTGGCAGCACCAGAACCAGGTTCTGTAAATCGTCTTTCTATTACTCTTAAGTCAGATGGACAACTCAATGCCAGCAACAATGATGTCAATCTCTTTGACACAGTGACCCTACCTGGGGCGGTCAATGAGAATCTTAAAAATGAGAAGAAAATCCTTCTCAAGGCAGGAACTTATAGCAATGACCGAACGGTTGTCAGCGTTAAAACAGACAATCAAGAAGGTGTAAAAGCGGATGATACTCCTGCCCAGAAAGAAACAGGTCCGGCCGTTGACGATAGCAAGGTGACTTATGATACGATCCAGTCTAAGGTTCTCAAGGCAGTGATTGACCAAGCCTTCCCTCGTGTCAAGGAATACACCTTGAATGGACATACTTTGCCAGGACAAGTTCAACAACTTAAGAAAATCTTGGTAAACAATCGCGAAATTACACCTGAAGTCACTTATAAGAAGATCAATGATACTACTGCAGAGTACTTGATGAAACTTCGTGACGAGAAGAATTTCATCAATGCAGATATGACAGTACGCTTGCAAGTTGTGGACAATCAGTTGCATTTTGATGTGACCAAGATTGTCAACCACAATCAAGTCACTCCAGGTCAGAAGATTGATGATGAAAGAAAACTTCTCTCCTCTATCAATTTCTTAGGAAACTCACTTGTGTCAGTTTCAAGCGACCAAACTGGAGCTAAGTTTGACGGGGCAACCATGTCAAACAACACTCATATCAGTGGAGATGAACATATTGCTGTAACCAATCCAATGAAAGATTTGGCTAAGGGCTATATGTATGGTTTTGTTTCTACAGATAAGCTTGCTGCAGGTGTTTGGAGTAACTCTCAAAACAGCTACGGTGGTGGTTCGAATGACTGGACTCGTTTGACAGCATTCAAACAAACTGTTGGAAATACAAACTATGTGGGAATCCAAAGTTCTGAATGGCAATGGGAAAAAGCTTATAAGGGCATTGTTTTCCCAGAGTACACCAAAGAACTTCCAAGTGCCAAGGTTGTTATCACCGAAGATGCCAATGCTGACAACAAAGTCGACTGGCAAGATGGTGCCATTGCTTATCGTAGCATCATGAACAACCCTCAAGGTTGGGAAAAAGTTAAGGATATCACTGCTTATCGTATCGCGATGAACTTTGGTTCACAAGCCCAAAACCCATTCCTCATGACCTTGGATGGTATCAAGAAGATCAATCTCCACACAGATGGTCTTGGACAGGGGGTTCTCCTTAAAGGTTATGGTAGTGAAGGTCACGACTCTGGTCACTTGAACTATGCTGATATTGGTAAACGTATTGGTGGTGTTGAAGACTTCAAGGCCTTGATCGAAAAAGCGAAGAAATATGGAGCATATCTAGGTATCCACGTGAACGCTTCTGAGACTTATCCTGAATCTAAATACTTTAACGAAAATATTCTTCGTAAGAATCCAGATGGCAGCTACAGCTACGGCTGGAACTGGCTAGACCAAGGTATCAACATTGATGCTGCTTATGACCTAGCACATGGACGCTTGGCTCGCTGGGAAGACTTGAAGAAAAAACTTGGTGATGGTCTCGACTTTATCTATGTGGACGTATGGGGCAATGGTCAATCAGGTGATAACGGTGCCTGGGCTACCCACGTTCTTGCTAAAGAAATCAACAAACAAGGCTGGCGTTTTGCGATTGAGTGGGGGCATGGTGGTGAATACGACTCTACCTTCCAACACTGGGCAGCTGACTTGACCTATGGTGGCTACACTAATAAAGGTATCAACAGTGCTATCACCCGCTTTATCCGCAACCACCAAAAAGATTCTTGGGTTGGGGACTACAGAAGTTACGGTGGTGCAGCCAACTACCCACTTCTAGGTGGCTACAGCATGAAAGACTTTGAAGGCTGGCAAGGAAGAAGCGACTACAATGGCTATGTAACCAACTTATTTGCCCATGATGTCATGACTAAGTACTTCCAACACTTCACTGTAAGTAAATGGGAAAATGGTACACCAGTTACCATGTCTGATAACGGTAGCACCTATAAATGGACTCCAGAAATGAAGGTTGAGCTAGTTGATGCAGCAGGTAACAAGGTTGTTGTGACTCGTAAGTCAAATGATGTCAATAGCCCGCAGTACCGCGAACGTACAGTAACGCTTAACGGACGTGTCATCCAAGATGGTTCAGCTTACTTGACTCCTTGGAACTGGGATGCAAATGGTAAGAAACTTCCTACTGATAAGGAAAAGATGTACTACTTTAATACGCAGGCCGGTGCAACAACTTGGACCCTTCCAAGCGATTGGGCAAATAGCAAGGTTTACCTTTACAAGCTAACTGACCAAGGTAAGACAGAAGAGCAAGAACTAACTGTAAAAGATGGCAAGATTACCCTAGACCTTCTAGCAAATCAACCATACGTTCTCTACCGTTCAAAACAAACCAATCCTGAAATGTCATGGAGCGAAGGCATGCACATCTATGACCAAGGATTTAACAGTGGAACCTTGAAACACTGGACCATTTCAGGTGATGCTTCCAAGGCAGAAATTGTCAAATCACAGGGTGCAAATGAAATGCTTCGTATCCAAGGCAATAAGAGCAAGGTCAGTCTTACTCAGAAACTGACTGGCTTGAAACCAAATACCAAGTATGCTGTTTATGTCGGTGTTGATAACCGTAGTAATGCTAAGGCAAGTATCACAGTGAATACTGGCGAAAAAGAAGTGACTACTTACACCAATAAGTCACTCGCTCTCAACTATATCAAAGCTTATGCTCATAACAATCGTCGTGAAAATGCTACAGTTGATGATACAAGTTACTTCCAAAACATGTACGCCTTCTTTACAACTGGATCGGACGTATCAAATGTTACTCTTACATTGAGTCGTGAAGCTGGTGATGAAGCAACTTACTTTGATGAAATTCGTACCTTTGAAAACAATTCAAGCATGTACGGAGACAAGCATGATACAGGTCAAGGAACCTTCAAACAAGACTTTGAAAATGTTGCTCAAGGAATCTTCCCATTTGTAGTAGGTGGTGTCGAAGGTGTCGAAGATAACCGCACTCACTTGTCTGAAAAACACGATCCATATACACAGCGTGGTTGGAATGGTAAGAAAGTCGATGATGTTATCGAAGGAAATTGGTCATTGAAGACAAATGGACTAGTGAGCCGTCGTAACTTGGTTTACCAAACTATTCCGCAAAACTTCCGCTTTGAAGCTGGTAAGACTTATCGTGTAACCTTTGAATACGAAGCAGGATCAGACAATACCTATGCCTTTGTAGTCGGTAAGGGAGAATTCCAGTCAGGTCGTCGTGGTACTCAAGCAAGCAACTTGGAAATGCATGAATTACCAAATACTTGGACAGATTCTAAGAAAGCCAAGAAAGTAACCTTCCTCGTGACTGGTGCAGAAACAGGCGATACTTGGGTAGGTATCTACTCAACTGGAAACGCAAGCAATACTCGTGGAGATGCTGGCGGAAATGCCAACTTCCGTGGTTATAACGACTTCATGATGGATAATCTTCAAATCGAGGAAATTACCCTAACTGGTAAGATGCTGACAGAAAATGCACTGAAGAACTACTTGCCAACTGTAGCCATGACCAACTACACCAAAGAGTCTATGGATGCTTTGAAGGAGGCGGTCTTTAACCTCAGTCAGGCAGATGATGATATTAGCGTGGAAGAGGCGCGTGCAGAGATTGCCAAGATTGAAGCTTTGAAGAATGCTTTGGTTCAGAAGAAGACAGCCTTGGTAGCAGAAGACTTTGAAAGTTTGGATGCGCCAGCTCAACCAGGTGAAGGTCTTGAGAATGCCTTTGATGGTAATGTATCTAGCCTATGGCATACATCTTGGAATGGTGGAGATGTAGGCAAGCCTGCAACCATGGTCTTGAAAGAACCAACTGAAATCACTGGACTTCGCTATGTTCCACGTGCCTCTGATTCAAATGGAAACTTGCGTGATGTGAAACTGGTTGTCACAGATGAGTCTGGTAAGGAACATACCTTTAACGTAACAGATTGGCCAAATAACAACAAGCCAAAAGACATTGACTTTGGCAAGACAATCAAGGCTAAGAAAATTGTCCTTACTGGTACCAAGACTTACGGAGATGGTGGCGATAAATACCAATCTGCAGCGGAACTTATCTTTACCCGTCCACAAGTAGCAGAGACACCTCTTGACTTGTCAGGCTATGAAGCAGCTTTGGCTAAGGCGCAGAAATTAACAGACAAAGACAATCAAGAGGAAGTAGCTAGCGTTCAGGCAAGCATGAAATATGCGACGGATAACCATCTCTTGACGGAAAGAATGGTTGCCTACTTCGCAGACTATCTCAACCAATTAAAAGATTCTGCTACGAAACCAGACGCTCCAACAAGTAGCAAGGGAGAAGAACAACCACCAGTTCTTGATGTACCTGAGTTCAAAGGCGGCGTCAATGCAACAGAAGCAGCTGTACATGAGGTTCCTGAGTTCAAGGGCGGCGTTAATGCGGTCCAAGCCTTGGTTCACGAATTACCAGAATACAAAGGTGGAGCCAATGCGGTTCTAGCAGCTGCAAATGAAGTTCCAGAGTACAAAGGTGGAGCCAATGCAGTTGAGGCCTTGGTGAATGAAAAGCCAGCCTACACAGGTGTATTGGCTACAGCTGGAGATCAAGCAGCTCCAACTGTTGAAAAACCTGAGTACCCGCTCACTCCAAGTCCAGTAGCTGATACCAAAACTCCGGGAGCTAAAGATGAAGAAAAACTACCTGCTACAGGAGAGCACAGCTCAGAAGTAGCCCTCTTCTTAGCAAGTGTGAGCATCGCTTTATCTGCTGCGGTTCTTGCGACAAAACGTAAAGAAGAGTAATGAGATTTGATTTCAGCAGTTCAAAGCAACTCGAATCAAAAAGGAACAAACAGCCGGAGAGGACCTCTTGGTTCTCTCCTTTTTCAAAGGAGAAATGATACCGCTTACTCATGTATGCGGATGAAAGGAATAGGAGAAAGATGGATAGACATTTTTTTGAGAAACGCTGTCACTATAGTATAAGAAAATTTGCAATCGGTGCAGCCTCCGTTATGATTGGTGCTAGTATCTTTGGCGCCAATATGGTTCAGGCGGCAGAAACAGCAACACCTTCAGAGGCAGAGGGAAGTATCACTCATGTTCAAGCTCTGGATAAGTTACCAGATGATTTAGTCGCTGCGCTTGAAAAGGCGGATGCAGAAGCTGCAACAGAAGCAAGTCATGAAGAAACTCCAGCGACAGATGAGGGAACCAAACCTGCAGCAAGTGAAGAGGCAAAACCAGAGACAAGTCCTGCAAGTCCCAAGCCAGCAGAAACGCTGAAACCGGTTGAAACACCAAAGGCAGACAATAAACCAGCTGAAACCACTACACCAGCAGTAAAACCAGCTGAAAAGACAATCGAAGATAGAGAAGATGTCAACCATCTCGAGGGTGCTACTGCTCAGGCGAGCAACCATGAGACTGGTACCAACTTTACTGCAGATAAGGCTATCGATGGAGATGACAATACCCGTTGGGCTACAGATAGAGATGCAGTAAAACCAACTTTTGAATTAACTCTTCCAAAAACTACCCTCATCAAGCATGTAGAAATTGACTGGGATCGTCGTCTTCGTAATGGGCAAAATGACCCTAATATCAAATCTTGGAGTCTCTATTACGCAGGCCAAGAAGACGTGGGCGCTAACGGAGAAAAACAATGGAAACTCGCTCATACCAAGACTGGAGAACCTGTTTTAGATGAGAAAGTTGACCTAGCTGAAAGTATCAAAGCTAAGTATCTTAAGTTAGAAATTAACGACTACCAAGCTGGTACAATGAACTGGAGAAACGTTGGTATCCAAGAAATTCGAGCTTATTCGAATATTCCTGATACAAGTAAGGTAACGGATATCCGCCAAGTAACCGAACTAACAGTAGCAGAAGATGGACAGTCTCTTGTCTTACCAACTTTACCAGGGAAAGTTAGCCTTATCGGAAGCAACAAGCAAGGTGTGATTGACCTTCAAAATCACATCCATAAACCTCTAACAGATCAACGCGTCAAGGTCATGGTCCAACAAATCAGAGACAGTCATACTTTCACTAAGGAATTTGAAGTAGTCATCAAGGGTCTACATCAGAACGAGGGTGTAGGTGTCAAACCAAAAGTAGCACCAGCTGTTCAACAATGGTATGGGAAAGAAGGCCAATCTTCTATCACTTCAGATACAGTCCTTGCGACAGGTGATTCTGGCTTTGATCAGGCAGCAACCTTCTACCAGTCAGACCTTGCTAGCCGTGGATTGGAACTAGCAACAGGTGACAAGCAAGCTCAAAAACGAATCGAATTTAAAAAGGTTGAAAACAAAGGTTATGGCAAGGAAGGCTATGGCATCACTATCCAAGATGATGTGATTACCATCGAAGCTGCCACAAACACAGGAGCCTTCTACGCCACTCGGACTCTTCTTCAAATGGGAGAAAGTAACCTCCAAAATGGCGAAATTCGCGATTTCCCAAGTTTCAGCCACCGTGGCTTTATGCTAGATACAGGTCGTAAATTTATCCCTTATGACACTCTTGTAGACATCATGCTCAACATGGCTTACTACAAGATGAACGACTTGCAGTTGCACCTCAACGATAACTATATCTTCCTAAAGGAACACTTGGCAGGTAAGAATTTAAGTCCAGAAGAACAACTCAAGTATGTACTTGAACACGCTAAGACTGGTTTCCGTGTGGAGACAGACATTGTCGGTAAGAATGATCAAAAATTGACTTCAGATGAGCATTATACCAAGGAAGAAATGCAAAATCTGATTAAACTTGCCAAGGCCTTGCATATCAATCTAGTGCCAGAAATTGACACACCAGGTCATGCACTATCATTTGTCAAAGTCCGCCCAGACCTCATGTATCAAGGTAGTTTGAGTGATTATGCTGGCAAACACAATGTTGAACGTGTTGCAATGCTCGACCTAGATAATAAATACGATGAAACGCTAGCTTTTGTCAAATCAGTTTATGACAAACTCCTCGACGGTCCAGATGCACCACTTCATGGGGTATCCACTGTTCATATCGGAACGGATGAATACTATGGCAGCAGAGAAAGTTACCGTCGCTATGTCAATGATTTGACCCAATATATCAAGTCTAAAGGTTACACCCCTCGTATCTGGGGCTCACTCAGTGCAAAACGTGGAAACACTCCTGTTGACTGGAACGGAGTAGAGGTTGATATCTGGAGTATCGGATGGCAACGACCAAATGAAGCCATTGCTCAGGGAGCTAAGATTATCAACATCACAGATGTACCGACCTATAGTGTGCCAAGTGGAAGCAATAGTCAAGCAGCCTACGGGGACTATGCTAACTACGAACGTCAGTACAATAGCTGGACACCGAATGATTTTAGAACAGGTGGAGGTCCACTTCTACCAGCTTCTCATCCAAGTATCCTTGGTGGTGGTCACGCAGTTTGGAATGATAATATCGACCTTCATGAGACCGGTTTGACCTCTTATGACATCTTCAAACGCTTCTTCAAGAGCATGCAAACCACTGCAGAACGCACCTGGGGATCTGACCGTGCAGCTGCGACCTTTGCAGAACGTACCCTACCAACGAGCCCTTATGCGCCACAGTCAAATCCTGATAAAGAGATTGATCAAAGCGACTTGTTTACCATCAATCCTGAAACAGTCAAGAACTATGCAAGCAAGAAAGTGAAGACAAGCGAGCAGGGATTGGCTTTTGAGAAAGACAGCAGTATCGAAGGCTTGGCTGGTGATGTTGGTCCAAGTCACGTCTTGAAGTTTGATGTGACTGTCACTGGAGACGGTAAACAAACCTTCTCAACAAGTGGGGACAACCGTATCTATCTAGCTGATAAAGACGGTTATCTTGCTTACCAGTTTGAACAGTTCCATATCCAATTCAATAAAAAACTTGAAAAGAACAAACGTTATCAAATCTCCATCGTGACCAAACCACAATCAACGGAAGTCTATGTGGATGGTGAAAAGATTGAGCGTATTGCAAATCCAGCCCACCCTCGTTTTGCCCACAATAGCTTGGTTCTACCGCTTGAAAGCATCGGTGGTTTCAAAGGAATCTTGCATAGTGCAGAGTTGTCAGACAAAGCATTTGTAAACCCTCGTTTGATTTCAAATGATAAGATTACTGCAACCGCAAGCAGTCAGCAACTTCCAGGAAACGCGACTGAAGGCGCTGTTGAAAAGGCCTTTGACAATGATCCAAATACCTTCTGGCATACTAAATGGACTGGTGACACTGCGCCATACACCCTTACTATGACCTTGAAAGAAGCAGAAAAAGTCAATGGCTTGACGTATCTCCCACGTCCTGGTGGTGGAAATGGTGTTGTGACGCGCTACGAAATCTACGCACAAAAAGATGGCCAAATGGTCAAGGTTTCAGAAGGAAGCTGGGACAATAACGCCCAAGAAAAAACAGTCAACTTTGCGGCGGTAGATACCAACAAGATTGAGTTGAAAGTATTGGAAGGCGTTGGTGGTTTTGCAAGTGCAGCTGAAGTTCATCTATTGAAACCTGTTAAAGAAGAGCAAGAAACGCCTACACCAAGTCAACCAGAAAAACCAACTACACCAGAGAAACCAAAAGTAGACCAAACCGGTGATGGAACAGTTGAATTGGCAGATCAATTCACTGCAAGTAAACCAGCTAGCGAAGATAGCATTGCAGCTGCCAGCAAGAGCGCAGACTATCTCAAGAAAGAGTACAAGGTCTTCCCAACGCCACAAAAAGTAACTTATGGCGAAGGTGTTATAGCCCTTCGTAAGCAAGTCAATCTGGTCATGGGCGATCAACTCGATATCTATACTCGTAATCGCTTGAAGAGTGTCTTGCAGGACAATCAAGTATCTTATACAACTGGTAAGGCAGCAATCGCTGGCGCAACCAACATCTATCTTGGAGTGCATGGACAAGGTTCACAAGCAGAGCAAAACTTGTCCAAGGTTTCAGCAGGTCTCTTTGACAAGATTGACGCCTATGTCTTGAGTATCAAGGATAATTCGATTTCTATCGTCGGAAAAGACACTGATGCAGTCTTCTATGGTTTGACAACCTTGAAACACATGCTCAAGGAAAGCCAAGTACCAGTCCTTCGCAATGTAACAGTAGAAGATTACGCAGAGCTCAAGAACCGTGGTTTCATCGAAGGATACTATGGAAACCCATGGTCGAATGCCGATCGTGCAGAACTCATGCGTTTTGGTGGCGATTTGAAATTGAACCAATACTTCTTTGCACCAAAAGATGATCCATACCACAACAAGAAATGGCGTGAACTCTATCCGGAAGAAAAACTAGCTGAAATCCGTGAACTTGCTCGTGTCGGAAATCAAAGTAAAACACGCTATGTCTGGACTATCCATCCATTCATGAACAACCGTATCCGCTTTGGCAATGAAGCGCATTACCAAGAAGATTTGGCAACCATCAAGGCCAAATTTACCCAGTTGATGAAAGTGGGTGTCCGCGAATTTGGTATCCTTGCAGATGATGCTCCAAGCCCAGTCGGAGGCTACAATAGCTACAACCGCTTGATGCAAGATATGACCAAGTGGTTGACTGAAATGCAGGGAACTTACAGCGGTCTTCGTAAAGAAATGATCTTTGTTCCTGGCCAGTATTGGGGTAATGGACGTGAAGATGAGTTGAAATCCCTCAATGAAAATCTCCCAAGTTCAACATCAATGACCTTGACGGGTGGTAAGATTTGGGGTGAAGTCTCTGAAAGCTTCCTTTCAACTCTCAAGAACAATCTATCCGCAGGTGGCAAGACCTATCGCCCAGTTTCACTTTGGATTAACTGGCCTGTAACAGATAACTCGAAACAACACTTGATTCTAGGTGGTGGTGAGAAATTCCTTCATCCAAATGTGGATCCAAGCTTGCTGTCTGGTATCATGTTGAACCCAATGCAACAGTCTGAACCATCTAAGATTGCCCTCTTTTCAGGAGCTCAATACTCATGGAAACAGTGGAAATCAGAAGAAGAAGCTAAGAAAATCAATGATATTGCCTTCAACTTTGTAGAAAATGGTCATTTTGAAGATAGCAAGGTATCAGCAGCCTTCCGTGAACTTGGTAAGCACATGATCAACCAAAACATGGATAATCGTGTCGTCAAACTAGAAGAATCTGTAGACTTGGCTCCAAAATTAACAGACTTCATGACCAAGCTCAAAGCAGGTCAGGATGTGACTGCCGAACGTGCAGCCTTGCGAGCTGAATTTGCCAAGATTAAAGATGCAGCCGAACTTTATAAAGCATCAGGCGATAAAAAAATGGTTGCCCAAATCCACTATTGGTTGGATAATGCAATCGACCAAATGAATGCCCTCGATGCCTTCCTTACAGGAACTGAAGCCATGGCTACAAACGATGCAGCCAAACTTTGGGATAGCTACTATAAAGGTTTGAAATTGTACGAACAGTCTCAAACTCACACCTTCCATTATGTAGACCATATGGAAAAAGCTGAATTGGGTGTTCAACATATTCGTCCATTTATCCTATCCCTGAAAGAAGTTCTAGCGTCTGAAGTTCAAAAAGTCTTGCACCCAGACCAAATCATCAGTACCTTTATTACCAATCGAACAGGTGTAGAGGGTGGTTTGGCAGAAGTAACGGATGGCGATTTGGCAACTCATGCGATTATTAAATCACCAAATAGCATCAAGACAGGTGATTATATTGGTATGAAGTTCAACAAACCGATAGCGATTCAAACATTGACCTTTGCTATGGGAACGCAGGCAAATCCACGTGATACCTTTAGTAAGGCAGAAGTGCAGTATCAAGATGAAAACGATAACTGGGTAACCTTGAAAGAGCCAAGCTATGTCGGAAATGAATCCCTGCTTAAGTTTGAGAATCTCAACATCAAGGCCAAGGCAGTTCGCATGATTGCGACAGCAGACCGCGAGAATACTTGGTTTGCAGTTCAGGAAATTGCAGTCAACCGTCCAGTTGAAAAAGCTCGTAGCCAACAAGCAACGACAGTTAGTCTAAGCTCAAACTTAGTTTACAAACTAAATACCTCAGCTCGTCAAATCACTGATGGCAAGGACAATACAGAAGCCATGATGGCAAACGCTGACGGTAGCAATACCACTCCAGTAGATGCTTGGGCACAACTTGACCTCGGTGAAGTCAAGTCAGTCACTAAAGTACGACTTCGCCAAGGAACAGGTGATAAACTTGCAGCAGGTGTGCTTGAGTATTCTACAGACGGTACTACTTGGCAGGAACTCGATCGCTTGTCAGGTGAGCAAACCAAGGAAGTGACCAGAGCGATCAATGCTCGTTACATCCGAGTCCGCAATACCAAGGCACTCGACCTCTGGTGGCGTATCCAGGACTTCTCTGTTGAGACACGCTCTGGAAACAGCGAGTTAACAGACACCAACGTCGACGCCTTGAAGGAAACACCAGTAGTGGATAGCTTGGGCAGTTACGAGCTTCAAATTCCAGCTGGAACCAAACTCCCTGCTCATAGCTATCTAGGTATGAAGCTTGACCGTATCCATCAAATCAAGAGCATCCAGCTCCAAGGTCAGGCTAACCCTGCTCTTACTCTAGAGTACTCTGCAAATGCGCAAGAATGGACGCCGGCTAGCCAGTTGACTGACAGATCTGTAGTGAGCCACTTGGTACGTTATGTTCGTTTGGTCAATAAAACAGATCAGGAACAAGCTGTGACAGCCACTTCTCTCCTTGTGACAACCAAAGAAGTACAACCAACCAAACTAGAATCTACAACTATGGGCATTCATCCAACATACGGAAGCAATGATGTTCGTAAACTGAACAATCTAGATCAACTGTTTGACGGTGTTTACAACAACTTCGTTGAATTTTCAGACTATGCCCATAAAGACGGCCACGTAACCTTGAAACTTGGTAGCGAACGTACCATCAAGAAGATCAGAGCCTACATCCAAGACGGAACTCAAAACTACCTTCGTGATGGTAAGATCCAAGTCAGCCAAGACGGTAAAACTTGGACAGATGTCGTGACAGTAGGAGATGGTGTGGCCAATAGCACACACGATGATTCATTGACAGATGGTTGGACACACGATTCTAAGATGCCAGGAAATCGCTATATCGAGGGTGAATTGACGACACCAGTTAAAGCTAATTATCTCCGTGTCCTCTATACAGCAGACTATGATGCCCGTTTTGTAGGCTTTACAGAATTGGTCATCAACGATGGTGAATTTGTCAAACCAATCAATGATCCAACAGTAGAAGGAAGTAGTGGAGAAAGCCAAGGCAACCTTTATAATAATCTTGTAGACGGCAAAGTCTTGACCAGCTACAAGTCTGAAAAAGACAAGGGCGAATTGGTGTATCACTTGTCTGAACCAACTAAAGCTAACCACCTTCGTCTCGTTTCCAGTCTTCCTGAAGGAGCTAAGGCACGTGTTCTTGCTAGAACACTCAAGGATGGTCAAGACAGTTGGACAGACCTCGGTGCCATTACATCTAGTCTCCAAACCTTCGCTATCCGAAATGGTGGCTCTCTTCTAGACGTCAAATTAGTCTGGGAAGGTGGCAAGGCTGAGTTTTATGAATTGGCAAGCTTCCATCAAGAATTAACAGAAGAACCTGTTCAGTCAAGCAAGGGCGAAGAGCCAGCACCCGTTCTTGAGGTTCCTGAATTCACAGGTGGTGTCAATGCAGTTGAAGCCCTAGTACATGAACTTCCAGAGTACACAGGCCCAGTAGCGACAGTAGGTGATCAAGCTGCTCCAACAGTAGAGAAACCTGAGTTCAAGGGTGGCGTCAATGCAGTGATGGCTCTAGTGCATGAATTGCCAGAGTACACAGGCGCAGTAGCAACAGTAGGTGACCAAGCAGCTCCAACAGTAGAGAAACCTGAGTTCAATGGCGGTGTCAATGCTGTTATGGCACTGGTACATGAGCTTCCAGAATACACAGGTCCATTATCGACAGTAGGCGACCAAGCAGCTCCAACAGTAGAAAAACCTGAGTTTAAACTTAGCACTCTAGTTTCTGATCAAGGTAAGACTCCAGATCATAAACAAGAAATTGCTAGACAAGAAACAGCAAAACAGAGCTTGCCAGCAACAGGTGAGAGTCAATCTGACACAGCCCTCTTCCTAGCAGGTGTTAGCCTAGCCCTATCTGCTCTCTTTGTAGCAAAAACAAAGAAAGACTAGTATTTAGTAAAACCTCTTAACAAGATTACGAAATCCGTTTCCTATCTTTCCCAATGAGGTTTATAGTACAGAAAAAGCCTGAGAAGATGTCTTCTCAGGCTTTTGTTAAGCACATAAATGCAATAGTGCTATGAAAAAATCACCCAGAAAAATCTGGGTGATAAATGTTATGGTTGTGCTGGTTGAGGATTCTGATTTTGGTTCTGGTTTTGTTGACCAGGCGTTGTATTTGGTTGCTGGTTATTGGTATTATTGTTTGCACTATTATTCGTGCTTGGAGTAGTTGAGCTTGACTGTGCAGTTGAACTTTCTGATGTCGAGCTCGAACTTTCAGGTGTTGGGGTTTGTTGCGGAGCAGGAGCAGTCCATGCAGAACGAGCACCGTTTTTAAAGACGAACTCACCACTTCGATAGAGGCCTTCTGGCATAGTCCAGTCGCCAGGGTTGTTATCCTCAGACAGATAAGTCATCATTGAACGGTAAACCTTAGCTGCAACATAGAAGCCATCGCCAACGATAGGAGTAAGGCGGTTTGAGTAACCTGTCCATACAGCCATTGAATATTTGCGAGTATAACCAACAAACATTTCATCTGGTGCTACATAACCAGTATTTTTGATGTAGTTTTCAATTTCATCATCTGTATAGTTTGATGTACCAGTCTTACCAGCTTGAGGTAGCCAAGGGAGATAAGCACCACGACCAGTTCCGTATGCTAAGACAGTCTTCATCATTTCCGTCATCATATAGGCGGTCGTCTCTTTCATGGCACGAGTACCAGGATCAGCGTATTCTTTTGAGCTACCATCGCTAAAGACGATTTTGTTGATATACATTGGTTTATGGTAGATACCACCGTTAGCAAAAGCAGCGTAAGCAGCAGCCATTTTCTCACTACTTGCTCCGTACTTTTTGTTTGACTCAGTCGTATTACTTGAAATCGCGTTGGCATAGTGCATATCTGGATAGTCAATACCGATTCCATTTAGGAAGGTCTTGGCTCTATCCAAACCGACTTTGTTCAAGGTTTCTACGGCTGTAACGTTCCGTGATTGTTGGAGCGCATATTGGATGGTAATATTTCCAAAATAACTTCTATCCCAGTTGTAAACAGGAGTATCTGTTCCAGGATAGTTGTAAGGAACATCATGTACAATCGAAGCAGTTGAGTCGTAGATGTCATACTCTAAGGCAGGAGCATAGTCTGTGATTGGCTTCATGGTAGAACCCCAGTCACGGTTGGTTTCAACAGCTTGGTTGATTCCGAAGGAAACATTGCTTGATTGGTGACGAGAACCTAACTGAGCAATAACTTTCCCGTTTGTCACATCCACAATCGTTGAAGCTACTTGCATTTCATCATCAGGATAGTTGACATACTCGTCGGTATTGTAGATATCCCAGAGATGTTGTTGAACTTTAGGATCAACGTTGGTGTAGACATCCATACCAGTCGTTAAGAGGTTGTAGCCTGTTTCTTGTTCGACTTGATCGATTACCTCTTTGAGATAGTTGTCCATGTATGGAGGATAACTATTAGCCGATTTTAGACTTTGAAGTCCATCTGTAATCGGAGTATTAATCGCTTTTTCATATTGCTCAGCTGAAATGTAACCTTGCCCCTTCATCTCAGAGAGGACGAGATTACGACGTTCTTGAGCAGCTTCTGGATGCGAGTATGGATCATACTGGTTTGGAGCCTGAGGCATACCAGCAAGGAGAGCCAATTGAGGAATACTTAGATCTTTGAGATCCTTGCCATAGTAACTTTGGGCAGCTGTCTGCATTCCATAGTTACCGTTTGACATGTAAACCTTGTTGATGTAGTAGGTCAAGATCTCTTGTTTAGTCGCTTTTTGTTCTAGCTGAACGGCTAACCAAGCTTCCTGGGCCTTACGAGAAAGAGTCTGATCAGAAGTTGACGTAGAGAAATAAGTTAACTTGATCAACTGCTGTGTCAAGGTTGAAGCTCCTTGCAGACCTCCACCACCACGAAGGTTTCGGAGGGTAGCACCTAGGATACGGATTGTGTCGATTCCTCGGTGATTAAAGAAGCGATGGTCCTCAATCGAAACAATAGCGTTGACCAAATCGGTCGGTATTTCGTTTGCTTGGGCATTGACCCGACGTTCCGAACCAAGATCAGCGATAAGCTCGTCATTGCTATCATAGATCTTACTTGACGTTGTAGCGACTAGTTTACTTTCAGAAAGTTCTGGAGCCTTGCTAACATAGTAGAGGAAGAGACCTCCACCAAGCATTACAGCTGCGATAAATACAGTTAAGAGACTGATACTGACATACTTAGCTATTCGCAGAAAAGTTTGTTTGTTCATCTTGTTTTACCACCTAGTAAATGTTCTTTGATAATGTCGAGGTAGGGAATTTGAGGAAAGGCACCCGGCTCAATCCTATATCCATTTTCTCGAATATATCCAAGTGGCATTGACTTCTGTCCCTTATCTTGATGATAGAAACGGATGAGGTCAATAGCCGGTAATAAGTAGGTTTCTTGCTGAGAAGAAAAGTGAAGGAGTACAAAGCAGATTCCTTGCTGGGCAAGGACTTGTTCCATATGCTGGATCTGATGGGGATGAAAATTCTTCATCGGTATCGCATGTTTTTGCCTGGTTTCCTTTGCTTCAAAGTCGATGTAGTATCCATCATAAACCCCTGAATAGTCAGTAGTTGAAGCTTGTCTAAAGTAGGCTTCAACGATCTTGGCTCGACTTCGTTGGGGATAGTCGACACGTACGATTTGGATGGGAGTCGGTTTCTTGTGAATAACAGCTAACCCATGCGACAAATAGTAGTCATTCGTAGCATTGATCATCTTTTCAAAAGACATTCCCCGATTTGCGAAATTTTTAGTTTGTGACAGGGGTGCTTGCCTCTTTTGAGATGAAATTTTATGTGGATAGTTGACCATAATTCTCCTTATTGGTACAATAACATCACTCTATTATATCATAAATTTACAAAGAAAGGGTTAAAAATGACATCAGCCTTGATTTTAGGCTATTCAGCCTTGGACCTTGGTCTCTTTAATGACAAGGATATTCGCGTTGATATTATCAAAACAGCCATTCGAAGAGACCTGGAACGTCTAGCAGAGAATGGGGTGAACTGGCTTGTCTTTACAGGGACTTTGGGCTTTGAGTACTGGGCGCTTCAGGTAGCAAAAGACATGAAAGCAGACTATGGATTTCAGCTGGCGACCATTTTTGATTTTGAAACCCATGGCAGTAATTGGAATGAAGCAAATCAAGCGAAACTGAGTGAGTTCAAGCAGGTTGATTTTGTCAAATACGCCTATCCACAATATGAGCACAAGGGACAATTACGCGATTATCAGAAATTTTTGCTGGAAAATACAGATACTTGTTACCTTTTTTACGACGAAGAAAACGAAACCAAGTTACGATATTTTTACCAAATGATGAAAAATCAAGCGGACTATGTTACAAGAAGATTAACATTTGAGGACTTGAATGAAATAGTAGAAAATTTTTCTGAAAAGTAAGCCTTTGACCTTGATTTTTACTTGTCTTTTTTTATATAATAATACTAGCAACCCAGAATGGAGAGAGACATGGCAAGTATTATATTTTCAGCGAAAGATATTTTTGAACAAGAATTTGGACGTGAAGTACGTGGATACAGCAAAGCAGAGGTAGATGAATTCCTAGACGATGTGATTAAGGATTATGAAACCTACGCAGCTTTGGTCAAATCCCTTCGTCAAGAGATTGCTGATTTGAAGGAAGAATTATCTCATAAACCACAGGTAGCTCCAACTCAACCAGACTCTATTGAAGTAACGGCTTCTACTTCAATGACAAACTTTGATATTTTGAAACGCTTAAATCGTCTCGAAAAAGAAGTATTTGGTAAGCAAATCTTAGACAACCAAGATTTATAATTGACTAAGGAATGAGTGCAATTTTTGGATAATCGCGTGAAGAGGTTCTCTTTTCATGAGGAAAGTCCATGCTAGCACAGGCTGTGATGCCTGTAGTGTTTGTGCTAGGCGAATCCATAAGCCTAGGGACGAGAAATCGTTACGGCAGTCGAAATGGCTAAGTCTTCGGATAGGTCAGAATAGGCTTGAAAGTGCCACAGTGACGGAGTCTTTCTGGAAACAGAGAGAGTGGAACGCGGTAAACCCCTCAAGCTAGCAACCCAAATTTTGGTCGGGGCATGGAGTGCACGGAAACGAACGTAGTACTCTGACTGCTAGCAGCTTTATGCTGTTAGCGGTAGACAGATGATTATCGAAGGAAGTGGTCCTAGTCACTTCTGGAACAAAACATGGCTTATAGAAAATTGCATATAGGTTGGGGCTGAGAAATCTTTCTCAACCTCATTTTTTAAAGTGAACAAGAGAAAGGTCTTGCAAGACTAGAAATGAAAGAACAATTTAATTTAATCGCAACTGCTGCGGCGGGTCTTGAGGCTGTTGTTGGACGTGAGGTGCGAGACCTTGGTTATGATTGCCAGGTTGAAAATGGGCGTGTCCGCTTTCAAGGAGATGTGAAGGCAATCATCGAGACCAATCTTTGGCTTCGTGCAGCGGATCGCATCAAGATTGTAGTCGGAAGTTTTCCTGCTAAGACTTTTGAAGAGCTTTTTCAAGGTGTTTTTGCTCTAGATTGGGAAAACTATCTCTCGTTAGGAGCACGTTTCCCGATATCAAAGGCAAAATGTGTGAAGTCTAAACTTCATAACGAGCCTAGTGTTCAGGCTATTTCCAAGAAGGCTGTTGTGAAGAAATTACAAAAACACTATGCCCGCCCAGAAGGAGTTCCCTTGATGGAAACGGGTCCCGAGTTTAAGATCGAGGTATCTATCCTGAAAGATGTGGCAACGGTCATGATTGACGCGACAGGTTCTAGCCTTTTTAAACGAGGTTATCGTACGGAAAAGGGTGGAGCGCCCATCAAGGAAAATATGGCAGCGGCCATTTTACAACTATCTAACTGGTATCCAGACAAGCCCTTAATTGATCCAACCTGCGGTTCAGGAACCTTCTGCATCGAGGCGGCTATGATAGCTAAGAAGATGGCCCCAGGACTTCGACGTTCCTTTGCTTTTGAGGAATGGAACTGGGTCAGCGATCGGTTAATTCAAGAAGTGCGTACCGACGCTGCCAAGAAAATTGACCGTGAACTGGAACTGGATATCATGGGCTGTGATATAGACGCTCGTATGGTGGAGATTGCTAAGGCAAATGCTCAAGCAGCAGGCGTCGCAGGTGATATCGCCTTTAAGCAAATGCGGGTACAGGACTTGCGCACAGATAAGATTAATGGCGTTATCATTTCCAATCCACCATATGGGGAACGCTTGTCTGATGATGCAGGAGTTACCAAGCTCTATGCTGAGATGGGACAAGTCTTTGCACCACTGAAAACGTGGAGTAAGTTTATCCTGACGAGTGACGAAGCTTTTGAAAGCAAGTACGGAAGTCCAGCTGATAAAAAGCGAAAACTCTATAACGGGACCTTAAAAGTGGATTTGTATCAATACTTTGGTCAGCGTGTCAAACGCCAAGAGGTAAAATAGAAAGGTGAACTCATGAGTAAGAAAAGACGTGATCGTCATAAAAAAGGACATCAAGAACCACAATTCGACTTTGACGAAGCAAAAGACTTGACTGTTGGCCAAGTCATTCGTAAGAATGAAGAGGTTGAAGCAGGAGTATTGCCTGAGGACAGTATCTTAGACAAATACATCAAACAGCACCGTGAAGAAATCGAAGCCGACAAGTTTGAAACTCGTCAGTTTAAAAAAGAAGAACTGGCTTCTACTCAAAACCTAGAGGAAATGATCCAAGAAGTTCGTGAATCAAGTGAATCTTCTGATCAGGTAGACGATTCAGACGTGGTTGCTGAGGAATCTATTGAAGAGATAGAAAATGAAGAGACTACTCAGTTTGTTCCACCACTTCAAGATGAAGAAAGTGCTGAAATAGAGGCTCTCGTTTTAACAGAAACAGAGCCCAAGGAAATAAATGAGGAACAAGAAGAGGAGATTTATACACCTCTATCACGTTCGGCTCAAACAGAACCTGAAACAGGCTCTAAGAAGAAAGGTGTCATCATCATTGCTTCTGTAGTAGCTGCAATCCTTGTGCTTGCTGGAACATATTATGTCTACCGCCAAGTATCTCGTTCAAACCAAGAAATCCAGTCTTCTCAAGCAGCCTCTTCGGATGATAAAGGGGCACAAACAGCTTTGAAAGACTTCAATGATCTCTATGATACTTTCTATACAGATGCTAACAAGACAGCTCTGAAAAACAGCCAGTTTGATAAATTGATCCAACTGAAAACCTTGCTAGATAAGTTAGAAGGTAGCCGTGATTATACACTAGCTAAGTCAAGATATGATAGCCTAGCAACTCAAATCAAGGCCATTCAAGATGTCAATGCCCTCTTTGAAAGCCCAGCTATTACGGACGGTGTCTTGGATACCAATGCGAAAGCCAAAGCAGACGCTAAATTTACAGAAATCAAGACAGGGAACACAGAACTAGACAAACTCTTGGATAAGGCTATTAGTCTTGGCAAGAGCCAACAAACCAGTGCTTCCAGCTCAAGTTCGAGCTCTAGCACGAGTCAAGCAAGCTCAAGTTCAGCTACAGAAAGCAATGCAAGCAGCACGACCCCTTCAACAAGCACCACGGCACCAGCTAGAGATACAAATGGTGGTTTGTCTGGCGATGGGGTTAATCTTCAAAGAAGTGCTAGTCGTGTACCTTACAACCAATCAGCTGTAGACGATAGCAACAACCCTGCTTGGACCTTTGCGGATGGTGTATTGGAACAAGTCCTAGCAACATCACGTGCTCGTGGCTATATCACTGGAAATCAATATATCCTAGAACGTGTCAATATCGTAAACGGAAATGGTTATTACAACCTCTATAAACCAGATGGAACCTATCTCTTCACCCTCAACTGTAAGACAGGTTACTTTGTAGGAAATGGTTCTGGTCATGCGGATGACTTGGACTACTAAGCGACCGTTACAAAATTCTTTCCTTTCATAGGTAAAAATGATAAAATAAAACATATTAAACAAGAGGAGTGTCACATGACAAAAGCTAACTTTGGTGTCGTTGGTATGGCCGTAATGGGTCGTAACCTTGCCCTAAATATCGAATCTCGTGGTTATACAGTTGCCATTTACAACCGTAGTAAAGAAAAAACAGAAGACGTAATTGCTTGCCATCCTGAAAAGAACTTTGTGCCAAGCTATGACGTTGAAAGCTTTGTAAACTCAATCGAAAAACCTCGTCGTATCATGCTGATGGTTCAAGCTGGACCTGGTACAGACGCAACTATCCAAGCTCTTCTTCCCCACCTCGACAAGGGAGATATATTGATTGATGGAGGAAACACTTTCTACAAAGATACCATCCGTCGTAACGAAGAACTAGCAAACTCAGGTATCAACTTTATCGGTACAGGAGTTTCTGGTGGTGAAAAAGGTGCCCTTGAAGGGCCTTCTATCATGCCTGGTGGACAAAAAGAAGCCTACGAATTGGTTGCGGATGTTCTTGAAGAAATCTCAGCTAAAGCACCAGAAGATGGCAAACCATGTGTGACTTACATCGGTCCTGATGGAGCTGGTCACTATGTGAAAATGGTCCACAACGGTATCGAGTATGGTGACATGCAATTGATCGCAGAAAGCTATGACTTGATGCAACACTTGCTTGGCCTTTCTGCAGAAGACATGGCAGAAATCTTTACTGAGTGGAACAAGGGTGAGTTGGACAGCTACTTGATCGAAATCACAGCTGATATCTTGAGCCGTAAAGATGATGAAGGTCAAGATGGCCCAATCGTAGACTATATCCTTGATGCTGCAGGAAACAAGGGAACTGGTAAATGGACTAGCCAATCAGCTCTTGACCTTGGTGTGCCATTGTCACTGATTACGGAGTCAGTATTTGCTCGCTACATCTCTACATACAAAGAAGAGCGTGTACATGCTAGCAAGGTCCTTCCAAAACCAGCTACTTTCAAATTTGAAGGAGACAAGGCTGAGTTGATTGAAAAGATCCGTCAAGCCCTTTACTTCTCAAAAATTATCTCTTACGCACAAGGTTTCGCACAATTGCGTGTAGCTTCTAAAGAAAACAACTGGAACTTGCCATTTGCGGACATCGCATCTATCTGGCGTGATGGCTGTATCATCCGTTCTCGTTTCTTGCAAAAGATCACAGATGCTTACAACCGTGATGCAGACCTTGCCAACCTTCTCTTGGATGAATACTTCTTGGATGTTACTGCCAAGTACCAACAAGCAGTGCGTGATATCGTAGCTCTTGCTGTTCAAGCAGGTGTACCAGTGCCAACCTTCTCAGCAGCTATTACTTACTTTGATAGCTACCGTTCAGCTGATCTTCCAGCTAACTTAATCCAAGCACAACGTGACTACTTTGGTGCCCACACTTACCAACGTAAAGACAAAGAAGGAACATTCCACTACTCTTGGTATGACGAAAAATAAGTAGGTCTGCCATGGGGAAACGGATTTTATTACTTGAGAAAGAACGAAATCTCGCTCATTTTCTCAGTCTGGAACTCCAAAAAGAGCAATACCGTGTTGATCTGGTTGAGGAGGGGCAAAAAGCCCTCTCCATGGCTCTCCAGACGGATTATGACTTGATTTTACTGAATGCTCGTCTGGGGGATATGACGGCCCAGGATTTTGCAGAGAGGCTGAGTTGGACAAAACCTGCCTCAGTGATCATGGTCTTGGACCATCGCGAAGAATTGCAAGACCAGATTGAGACAATCCAGCGCTTCGCCGTTTCTTACATCTATAAGCCAGTGATTATTGATCAGCTGGTGGCTCGTATTTCAGCGATTTTCCGAGGTCGGGACTTCATTGACCAACACTGTAGTCAGATGAAGGTTCCAACGTCTTACCGCAATTTGCGTATGGATGTAGAACATCATACCGTTTATCGTGGCGAGGAGATGATTGCTCTGACGCGCCGTGAGTATGACCTTTTGGCCACTCTCATGGGAAGCAAGAAGGTCTTGACTCGTGAGCAGTTGTTGGAAAGTGTTTGGAAGTACGAAAGTGCGACAGAGACCAATATCGTGGATGTTTATATCCGTTATCTACGTAGCAAGCTTGATGTAAAAGGTCAAAAAAGCTACATTAAAACCGTGCGTGGTGTTGGGTACACCATGCAAGAATAGAAAAGCAGTTGCAGTTTTGTAACTGCTTTTTTTGAGAAGTTTCTATATATTGACATACAATAAAGTCTTTGCTACAATCAGTTATGGAGGAAAGATCTAATGAAAAAATTTAAAATAATGATGCAAGTTGGACTGACAGTCTTTTTCTTTGCTTTGCTAGCGACAAGCACCGTCTTTGCGGATGATGTTGATTCAGAAGGCTGGCAATTTGTCCAAGAAAATGGTAGAACCTACTACAAGAAGGGGGAGATAAAAGAAAAGGCCTGGCGAGTGATTGATGGCAAGACCTATTATTTTGATCATGTATCAGGAGAAATGGTTGTCGGCTGGCAATATATTCCCATGCCAGACAAAGGTAGTACAATTGGTCCTTACCCAAATGGTTTAAGATTAGAATATATGCCAATGTCAAGATGGTACTACTTTAATCAAGATGGCGTACTACAAGAGTTTGTTGGCAAGCAAGTTTTAGAAGCGAAAACTGATACAAATATCGATAAGTATCATGGTGAACAATATGATAGCCCAGCAGAGAAACGAGTCTATTATTTTGAAGATCAGCGTAGCTATCACACTTTAAAAACTGGTTGGGTATATGACGACGGGCAATGGTACTATTTACAAAAAAATGGCGGATTCGAATCCCGTATCAACAGTTTAAAGGTTGGAGAACTAACGCGTGGCTGGATAAACGATGATTCGACTTGGTACTATCTAGATCCAACAACCGCTGCAATGCAAACTGGTTGGCAGCAACTTGGCAATAAGTGGTACTATCTCCGTTCATCAGGAGCAATGGCGACTGGCTGGTATCAGGTAGGTTCATCTTGGTATTATCTAGATGCTCAAAATGGTGATATGAAAACGGGCTGGCAATACCTTGGTAACAAATGGTACTACCTCCGTTCATCAGGATCTATGGCGACTGGCTGGTATCAGGAAGGTTCGACTTGGTATTATCTACATACAAGTAATGGCGATATGAAGACTGGTTGGTTCCAGGTTAATGGCAAATGGTACTACGCTTACAGCTCAGGTGCTTTGGCAGTGAATACGACCGTAGAAGGCTATTCGGTCAACTATAATGGCGAATGGGTCCAATAATGAAAGAGGCGATTGTGAAGGAAACAATCGCTTTTTTTGTGAAAATATAATAAAATAGATAGGAGAAAATACTACTGTATGAAATGAGACGGTCTTTTCGTCTAGCAAAAGGAAAACATGACAAAAAAAGTTGGTGTCGGTCAGGCACATAGTAAGATTATTTTAATAGGAGAGCATGCGGTAGTCTACGGCTATCCTGCCATTTCCTTGCCTCTCTTAGAGGTGGAGGTGACCTGTAAGGTGGTCCCTGCTGAAAGTCCATGGCGCCTTTATGAGGAGGATACCTTTTCCATGGCTGTGTATGCTTCGCTGGAGTATTTGGATATCAAAGAAGCTTGTATTCGATGTGTGATTGACTCGGCTATCCCTGAAAAACGGGGGATGGGTTCGTCAGCAGCTATCAGCATAGCGGCCATTCGTGCAGTATTTGACTACTACCAAGCCGACCTGCCTCACGATGTGCTAGAAATCCTGGTCAATCGGGCTGAGATGATTGCCCATATGAATCCAAGCGGTTTGGATGCTAAGACCTGCCTCAGTGACCAGCCCATTCGCTTTATCAAGAATGTTGGTTTTACAGAACTTGAGATGAACCTATCTGCCTATTTGGTGATTGCTGATACGGGCGTGTATGGTCACACTCGTGAAGCTATCCAAGTGGTTCAAAGCAAGGGGAAGGATGCCCTACCATTTTTGCATGCCTTGGGAGAATTGACCCAGCAGGCAGAAGATGCGATTAGAAGAAAAGATGCTGAGGGACTGGGACAAATCCTCAGTCAAGCGCATTTACATTTAAAAGAAATTGGTGTTAGTAGCCCTGAGGCAGACTCCCTCGTTGAAACGGCTCTGAGCCATGGTGCTCTAGGTGCCAAGATGAGTGGTGGTGGACTTGGGGGCTGTATTATCGCCTTGGTAGCCAATCTGGACCAAGCGCAAGAACTAGCAAAACGATTAGAAGAGAAAGGAGCTGTTCAGACATGGATCGAAAGCCTGTAACAGTACGTTCCTACGCAAATATTGCCATTATCAAATATTGGGGAAAGAAAAAAGAGAAAGAGATGGTGCCTGCTACTAGCAGTATCTCTTTGACTTTGGAAAACATGTATACAGAGACGACCTTGTCGCCTCTGCCAGCCCATGCGACGGCTGATGCCTTTTATATCAATGGTCAGCTTCAGAGTGAGGCTGAGCATGCCAAGATGAGCAAAATCATCAACCGTTACCGTCCAGAAGGTGAGGGATTTGTCCGTATCGATACCCAAAACAACATGCCGACTGCGGCTGGCTTGTCATCCAGTTCTAGTGGTTTGTCCGCCTTGGTCAAGGCTTGCAATGCTTATTTCCAGCTTGGTCTGAATCGGAGCCAGTTGGCGCAGGAGGCTAAGTTTGCCTCAGGGTCGTCCTCTCGCAGTTTTTATGGACCGCTAGGTGCTTGGGATAAGGATAGTGGGGAAATCTACCCTGTAGAGACAGACTTGAAACTAGCTATGATTATGTTGGTGCTGGAGGATAAGAAAAAACCAATCTCTAGCCGTGATGGGATGAAACTCTGTGTGGAAACCTCGACGACCTTTGGTGATTGGGTTCGCCAGTCTGAGAAAGATTATCAATATATGCTGGTTTATCTCAAAGAGAATGATTTTGCAAAGGTTGGGGAATTAACGGAGAAAAATGCCCTAGCCATGCACGCTACGACCAAGACTGCTAGTCCAGCCTTTTCTTATCTAACGGATGCTTCCTATGAAGCCATGGACTTTGTTCGCCAGCTTCGTGAGCAAGGTGAAGCCTGTTACTTTACCATGGATGCCGGTCCCAATGTCAAGGTTCTCTGTCAAGAAGAAGACTTGGAGCATTTGTCAGAAATCTTCGGTCAACGTTATCGCTTGATTGTGTCAAAAACAAAGGATTTGAGTCAAGATGATAGCTGTTAAAACTTGCGGGAAACTCTATTGGGCAGGGGAATACGCTATTCTAGAGCCAGGGCAGTTAGCCTTGATAAAGGCCATCCCCATCTATATGAAGGCTGAGATTGCTTTTTCTGACAGCTACCGTATCTATTCAGATATGTTTGATTTCGCAGTGGACTTGACGCCAAAACCTGACTACAGCTTGATTCAAGAAACGATTGCTTTGGTGGGAGACTTCCTTGCTGTTCGCGGTCAGACGTTGCGACCTTTTTCCTTGGAAATCCGTGGGAAAATGGAACGCGAAGGCAAAAAGTTTGGTCTGGGTTCTAGTGGTAGCGTCGTTGTTTTGGTGCTCAAGGCCCTGCTGGCTCTGTATGATATTACGGTTGATCCGGAACTCTTGTTCAAGCTGGCTAGCGCGGTCTTACTCAAGCGGGGAGACAATGGTTCTATGGGAGACCTTGCCTGTATTGTGGCAGAAGATTTGGTTCTCTACCAATCTTTTAATCGAAAGAAGGTGGCTACGTGGCTGAAAGAAGAAAGCTTGGCAACAGTTTTGAAGCGTGATTGGGGCTTTTCCATCTCACACGTACAACCTGCCCTAGAATGTGCTTTCCTAGTTGGATGGACCAAGGAAGTAGCCGTATCGAGTCAAATGGTTCAGCAAATCAAGCAAAACATCAATCAGAATTTTTTAAGTTCCTCAAAAGCAACGGTGTTTGCTTTGGTAGAAGCCCTGGAGCATGGGAATGCAGAAAAAATTATCGAGCAGGTGGAAACAGCCAGTCAGCTTTTAGAAGGTTTGAGCCCAGATATTTACACACCTTCGCTGAGACAGTTGAAAGAAGCCAGTCAAGATTTGCAGGCTGTTGCCAAGAGTAGTGGCGCTGGTGGTGGTGACTGTGGCATTGCCTTGAGTTTTAATGAGCAATCAACTGAAACCTTGAAA
Organism: Streptococcus oralis; assembly: GCA_905372585.1. Lineage (GTDB taxonomy): Bacteria > Bacillota > Bacilli > Lactobacillales > Streptococcaceae > Streptococcus > Streptococcus oralis_CJ. The sequence continues at coordinate 115,074 of CAJPPL010000001.1, read as the reverse complement.
AATCGCTGGGCCGATCTGGGGATTGAGCTCTTATACCAAGAAAGGATAGGACATGACGACAAATCGTAAGGACGAGCACATCCGCTATGCCCTTGAGCAGAAAAGTTCCTATAATAGCTTTGATGAGGTGGAGTTGATTCATTCTTCCCTGCCTCTTTATGACCTGGATGAGATTGATTTGTCTACAGAGTTTGTAGGTCGAAAGTGGGAATTTCCTTTTTATATCAATGCCATGACGGGTGGGAGCGAAAAAGGTAAAGAAATCAATCAAAAGCTGGCTCAGGTGGCAGAAGCCTGTGGGATTTTGTTTGTGACGGGCTCTTATAGCGCAGCCCTCAAAGATCCAACAGATGACTCTTTTTCTGTCAAATCTAGCCATCCAAATCTCCTCCTTGGTACTAATATTGGCTTGGACAAGCCTGTTGAGTTAGGACTTCAGACTGTGACGGAGATGAATCCTTTACTTTTACAAGTGCATGTTAATGTCATGCAGGAATTACTCATGCCCGAGGGAGAAAGAAAGTTTCGAAGTTGGCAATCGCATCTAGCAGATTATAGCAAGCAAATCCCTGTTCCAATCGTTTTAAAGGAAGTGGGCTTTGGAATGGATGTGAAGACCATCGAGAGAGCCTATGAACTGGGTGTTCGAACGGTTGACCTGTCGGGTCGTGGTGGTACCAGCTTTGCTTACATTGAAAACCGTCGCAGTGGCCAGCGTGATTACCTCAATCAATGGGGCCAGTCCACCATGCAAGCCCTCCTCAATGCCCAAGACTGGAAAGACAAGGTCGAACTCTTGGTCAGTGGAGGCGTTCGGAATCCGCTGGATATGATTAAGTGCTTGGTTTTTGGTGCCAAGGCTATAGGACTGTCACGTACCGTTCTTGAGTTGATTGAAACCTACTCCGTCGAAGAGGTGATTGGCATTGTCCAAGGCTGGAAAGAAGATCTGCGTTTGATCATGTGTGCCCTTAACTGTGCCACCATAGCGGATCTGCAAAGCGTAGACTATATTCTTTATGGCAAACTAAAAGAAGCAAAAGATCAGATGTAGAGAGGTCGGGACAAGAATCCCGCCCTTTTTTTGTAGCCTTTTGTCAACTGTAGTGAGTTGATGAAACCTAGCTTGTAGGAGCGATTTCTGTCCAATCTCCTTTTTCCATCCTCAGACCGAGGTGACTTTTTTGAATTGTGATAAAATAGAAGGGAGAGGATGCATCTATGAAAAAATTTCAAATCTTTTTATTTATTGAAGCCTGTCTGTTGACGGGAGCTCTGATTTTGATGGTATCAGAGCATTTTTCGCGTTTTCTGCTGATTCTGTTCCTCTTTTTGCTCTTGCTGCGCTATTATACAGGTAAAGAGGGCAACAACGTCTTCCTCCTTGTAACGACTATTCTTTTCTTTTTCATCGTCATGCTCAATCCCTTTGTGATTTTAGCCATCTTTGTAGCGGTGATCTACAGTCTCTTTCTTCTCTATCCAATGATGAATCAAGAAAGAGAGGAGACGGACTTGGTCTTTGAAGAGGTGGTGACGGTTAAAAATGAACGCAATCCTTGGTTTGGTAATCTCCATCATTTCTCTAGTCACCAGACCTGCCAGTTTGACGATATCAACCTCTTTCGCCTCATGGGCAAGGACACCATTCATTTGGAAAGAGTTATCCTAACCAATCATGACAATGTCATTATCCTTAGAAAGATGGTCGGAACGACTAGGATTATCGTACCTGTTGATGTGGAAATCAGCCTCAGTGTTAACTGTCTTTATGGAGATCTTACTTTCCTCCATCAACCCAAGAAATCCCTTCGCAATGAACACTATCATCAGGAGACCAGAGACTATCTCAAGAGTAACAAGAGTGTCAAGATTTTCCTAACTACTATGGTTGGCGATGTGGAGGTGGTCAGAGGATGAAAAAGCAATCTTATCTGTTAATCGGCCTGACTTCACTCCTCTTTATTCTCTTTTTGGCTAATAGTCTGCTTGATATTCTAAATCTTGATTGGTCCTATTTGCTACAGGATATCGAGAAAACAGAGAAACTCATCTTCTTGATCTTGGTCTTTAGCCTTTCCATGACCTTCTTTTTTGTCCTCTTTTGGTGCGTGATAGAAGAAGTCTCTCGCAGAAAAATGCAGGTCAATCTCAAGCGACTGCTAGCAGGAAAAGAGGTGGTTGCCTTTGCAGATCCAGACTTGGATGCCAGTTTTAAGTCCTTGTCTGGCAAGCTTAACCTCTTGACAGAGGCTGTTCAAAAGGCTGAAAATCAAAGCCTGGTCAAGGAAGAAGCAATCATCGAGAAAGAAAGGAAGCGGATAGCACGTGACCTGCACGATACGGTTAGTCAGGAGTTGTTTGCGGCCCATATGATTTTATCAGGTGTCAGTCAGCAGGCTTTGAAGCTGGATAGAGAAAAGATGCAGACCCAGTTGCAAGGTGTCGCAGCTATCCTAGAAACAGCCCAGAAAGATTTGCGGGTCTTGCTCCTACATTTGCGACCTGTTGAGTTGGAAGAGAAGAGTTTGATTGAGGGGATTCAAATCCTCTTAAAAGAGCTTGAGGACAAGAGTGATCTCAAGGTTAGTCTCAAGCAAAAGGTGTCTAAATTGCCCAAGAAGATTGAAGAACATATCTTCCGCATTTTGCAGGAATTGATCAGCAATACCCTTCGCCATGCCCAGGCATCTTGTTTGGATGTCTATCTCTATCAGACAGATGTTGAATTGCAGCTGAAGGTGGTGGACAATGGGATTGGTTTCCAGTTAGGGAGTTTAGATGACTTGAGTTATGGACTGCGAAATATCAAGGAGCGGGTCGAAGATATGGCTGGAACGGTTCAACTTTTGACAGCTCCAAAGCAAGGACTGGCGGTTGATATCCGTATTCCCCTGCTAGATAAGGAATCATAAAGGAGTAGAGATGAAAATTTTACTGGTAGATGACCATGAAATGGTCCGATTGGGCTTGAAAAGCTATTTTGATCTCCAAGACGATGTGGAAGTTGTGGGCGAGGCTGCCAACGGATCTCAAGGTATTGAGTTGGCCTTGGAATTGCGTCCAGATGTCATTGTCATGGATATCGTCATGCCTGAGATGAATGGGATTGACGCGACCTTAGCCATCCTCAAAGAATGGCCTGAAGCCAAGATTTTGATTGTAACTTCTTACTTGGACAATGAAAAAATTATGCCGGTCTTGAATGCGGGTGCCAAAGGTTATATGCTCAAGACTTCTAGTGCAGACGAACTGCTTCATGCCGTCCGCAAGGTAGCTGCTGGAGAGCTGGCTATTGAACAAGAGGTCAGCAAGAAGGTTGAATACCACCGTAATCATATGGAGCTTCATGAGGAGCTGACTGCGCGTGAGCGAGACGTGCTCCAACTCATCGCTAAGGGCTACGAAAATCAACGCATTGCAGATGAACTCTTCATCTCTCTCAAGACGGTCAAGACCCACGTGTCCAACATCCTAGCCAAGCTTGAGGTCAGTGATCGCACCCAGGCTGCGGTCTATGCCTTTCAGCACCACTTGGTTGGGCAGGAGAACTTTTAGATGAGTCTTGTAGATTTACTTGAGGAGCTAGAAGCAGCAAAAGATCCGAAAAAGGCAGGCCCCATGGAAGCCTATATGCGTCATCAATTTCCCTTTTTAGGTATTGAAGGTCCTGAAAGAAATGCGCTTTATAGAAAATACTTTCCAAGCGCGAAAAAAACAAAGATGATCGATTGGGATTTTGTAGATATCTGCTGGGAAAAGGAGCCTAGAGAATACCAGTATGTGGCTGCCAACTATTTGAAAGCCATGCAGTCTTATCTAACGAAGGACGATTTGCCTAAACTTGAGCGTCTGGTCGTGACCAAGTCCTGGTGGGACACGGTAGATATCTTAGATCGAGTAGTAGGAAGTTTGGTAGCCGACTATCCGGAACTTGAAGAAGTGATTTTAAAATGGAGCCTATCAGATAATATCTGGCTAAGGCGAGTCGCTATTGACCACCAGTTGTTAAGAAAAGAGAAAACAAATGTCCAACTGATGGAAAAGATCCTGGTCAACAATCTGGACCAGACAGAATTTTTTATCAACAAAGCCATCGGCTGGACTCTAAGAGACTACTCTAAAACCAATCCCGAATGGGTAGCACGTTTTATTGAGAAAAATAAGAAACGAATGGCTGAACTTAGTATCAAGGAAGCGAGCAAGTACCTCTAGCACTATTGAAAAGCGCATTCATTACTTGAAAAAAGTCGCTATTATATGGTATAATGGACTGTATTAAAAATTTTAAGGAGAAATGACAGAATGTCTGTATCATTTGAAAACAAAGAAACAAACCGTGGTGTCTTGACTTTCACTATCTCTCAAGACCAAATCAAACCAGAATTGGACCGTGTATTTAACTCAGTAAAGAAAACTCTTAACGTTCCTGGTTTCCGTAAAGGTCACCTTCCACGCCCTATCTTCGACCAAAAATTTGGTGAAGAAGCTCTTTATCAAGATGCAATGAACGCACTTTTGCCAAACGCTTATGAAGCTGCAGTAAAAGAAGCTGGTCTTGAAGTGGTTGCTCAACCAAAAATTGACGTGACTTCAATGGAAAAAGGTCAAGACTGGGTTATCACAGCTGAAGTCGTGACAAAACCTGAAGTAAAATTGGGCGACTACAAAAACCTTGAAGTATCAGTAGATGTAGAAAAAGAAGTAACTGACGCTGACGTTGAAGAACGTATCGAACGCGAACGCAACAACTTGGCTGAATTGGTTATCAAAGAAGGCGCTGCTGAAAATGGCGACACTGTTGTGATTGACTTCGTTGGTTCTATCGATGGTGTTGAATTTGACGGTGGAAAAGGTGAAAACTTCTCACTTGGACTTGGATCAGGTCAATTCATCCCTGGTTTCGAAGACCAGTTGGTAGGTCACTCAGCTGGCGAAACTGTTGATGTTATCGTAACATTCCCAGAAGACTACCAAGCAGAAGACCTTGCAGGTAAAGAAGCTAAATTCGTAACAACTATCCACGAAGTAAAAGCTAAAGAAGTTCCAGCTCTTGATGATGAACTTGCAAAAGATATCGACGAAGAAGTGGAAACTCTTGACGAATTGAAAGAAAAATACCGCAAAGAATTGACTGCTGCGAAAGAAGAAGCTTACAAAGATGCCGTTGAAGGTGCAGCAATCGATAAAGCTGTAGAAAACGCTGAAATCGTAGAACTTCCAGAAGAAATGATCCATGAAGAAGTTCACCGTTCAGTAAATGAATTCCTTGGAAACTTGCAACGCCAAGGTATCAACCCTGACATGTACTTCCAAATCACAGGAACTACTCAAGAAGACCTTCACAAACAATACGAAGCAGAAGCTGAGTCACGTACGAAGACTAACCTTGTTATCGAAGCAGTTGCCAAGGCTGAAGGATTTGACGCTTCAGAAGAAGAAATCCAAAAAGAAATCGAGCAATTGGCAGCAGACTACAACATGGAAGTTGCACAAGTACAAAACTTGCTTTCAGCTGACATGTTGAAACACGATATCACTATCAAAAAAGCTGTTGAATTGATCACAAGCACTGCAACAGTTAAATAATCTTAAAAGAGAAAAAGCCCACCTGACTAGGTGGGTTTTCTGTTGCACTATTATCCAAAAATCTCTTTGAGGTCTGCATCTGTAATCCCGATCATGGCTGGGATGCTAGACCAGTTTTCCTCGGTGAGGATGTAGAATTGTTCAGAGTCACTTGGTGTGGCAGTTTCAGAGAAGGCTTGTTTGCTTTCTTCAATATTAGTTTCAATTAAATCACTGAAACGCTCAATCAGATAGGTCTTGCGGGCAGTCCCGATATGCTTGACTGCATAGTCAAAGGCCTGTAATTCGCCAAGAAGGATGAGCTTGCTCTTGGCCCGTGTGATAGCTGTGTAGATGAGATTTCGCTCCAGCATGCGCTTGCTAGCACTGGTGATGGGCAGGATGACAACGGGAAACTCACTCCCCTGAGATTTATGAATACTCATGGCATAGGCTAGTCGAATCTTGTACCATTCGTTACGTGGGTAGATGACCTCATTGCCATCAAAATCAATGACAATCTCGTCTTGTTTGGACTCGGTGTATTTACCAGGAATTAGGTCTGTGATGTAGCCTAGGTCTCCATTAAAGACATTGACTTCAGCGTCGTTGACTAGGTGAATGACCTTGTCCCCTGTTCGATAGTGACACTGAGTTGCTTCAAAGCTAACTTGCCCCTTTTGCTGAGGATTGAGCAGGTCTTGCATGAGTTGGTTGATGGCGTCAATACCAGCAGTTCCTCGATACATAGGCGCTAGCACCTGAATATCGCGAGCCGGAATGCCACTTCTGAGGGCAGCACCGAGGATTTTTTCAATGGTAGCTGGGATATGGCCACTAGCGATTTCAAAGTAGGAGCGATCAGCTTTTTTCTGGGTGAAATCTGCTGGCAAGATGCCTTGTCGAATCTGGCTAGCTAAGGTGACGATAGTTGATTCTTCACTCTGACGGTAAATCCGTTCCAAACGAGTCTGAGGAATCAGGGGTATCTGGAGCAGGTCAGCCAGGACTTGTCCGGGACTAACAGAAGGTAGCTGGTCGCTATCGCCCACGATGAGTATTTTACTGTTAGAAGAGATGTTGGAGAAGAGTTGGTTAGCTAGCCAAGTATCCACCATGGAAAACTCATCTACAATGATAAAATCGGCATCCAGATAATCTTCCAGATGGCTGGTATCATCATCACCCGTCATTCCCAAATGGCGGTGGATGGTCGCGCTAGGCAAACCTGTCAATTCATTCATGCGCCGAGCCGCTCGACCAGTTGGAGCTGCTAGAAGAATCGGCAGACTGCTTTTCTTCCTGAGATCAAGCCCTTCTAAGAGGGCATAAACAGCGATAATTCCATTGATAACAGTCGTCTTACCTGTACCAGGCCCACCTGTCAGGATAAAGACCTTGTTCTGGATAGCGTCGCAGATAGCCTGTTTTTGAATGGTATCGTACTGAATCCCCAGTTCTTGCTCGACAGTAGAGATATGCTTGTGAATGGTTTCCAAATCCTGATTTTTCTGCTTTCCTTTTTCGAGGATACGAACCAAGTGACTGCGAATGCCTTCTTCAGCGAAAAAGAGGCTGTTATCAAAGATTTTGGTATCAATCTGCTGAACCTTGTCCTCTTCAATTAGATGAGATAATTCCTGAGCTACTTGACTGGGGTCTAGTTCCACAGGACGGGAAGACTCGAGGAGAGTAAGGGTTTGTTCCAGCAAATCTCGGGTTTCCATATAGGTATCGCCCGTATCCATACATCCCTGAAAAAGACTATGAACAAGGCCAGCACGGAAGCGCTCGGGAGCTTGGCTTTCGATACCTAGTTCGGCAGCCAATTGGTCAGCAATGGTAAAGCCCAAACCCTTGATATCTTCAACCAGTTGGTAGGGATAGTTTTCGACAATATCCAGCGTTTCTTCCTTGTAAAAGTCTTGAATCTGAAAGGCAAGTTTATTGGGAATGCCGTAGTTGGCAAGTTTAGCCAAGACCATTTCTGTCCCATAGTTGAGACGGAGGGTGGAGACAAAAGCCTCACGGTTTTTGGCAGAGAGTCCTGCAATGCTTTCCAGCTTTTCAGGATGCTCCAGAATTTCGTCTATGGTATTGTCACCGTAGCTATCAACGATTTTCTGGGCAGTTTTGGGTCCAATTCCCTTGAAATGGCTACTAGAAAAGTACTTGACTAGACCCTTACTAGTGGGTTTTGCCCGCTCATAACGGCTGATCTGAAGCTGTTCCCCATACTTGGAGTGCTGAACGATTTGTCCCCAAAAAGTGTAGTCTTCACCCTCAATCACGTCCGCCATGGTTCCTGTAACGATGATTTCAAAATCGTCAAAGTCCTCCGCATTGGTATCTTCGATATCTAGGAGGAGAATACGATAAAAATTACTGGGATTTTCAAAAATAATCCGTTCAATGGTGCCTGAAAAATAAACTTCCATAGGTTTCCTTTACATGAGTTCATGAGAGTTAAATCCTTAGTTTCTTTCAACAAACTAGGAGACTAAAAGTCCTTCTTCTCGCAATAGAAAAAGAGACTGAGATTTAGCATTCTCGGCCTCTTCCTTATCTTAAAAAGTTCCGATACGGTTAAGTGGCCAGAAACGGAATTTTGCTTCGCCTTTGATTTCGCTAGCCTTGAAGGTACCAACATGGCGGCTGTCGCTAGAGACTAGACGATCGTCACCAAGAAGAAGGTACTCGCCTTGAGGGACAGTAAAGCTGAAGCTGGTATTGGAATTGACATCGACCGTAAAGGCTTGTGCTTTTTGAGCAAGTTCTCTAAAGTAGACTCCTTTGTTTCCTTCAAATCCTTTGCCAGTATAGGTATTTTGCAACTTTTCTGTTTTGAACAAGTTGAGGTATTCAGCTAGGTAGGGTTCATCCGTTTCTTTATCGTTGATAAAGAGTTTGTCATTTTCGTAGCGGATGGTATCTCCAGGCATACCGATGACCCTTTTGACAATGTCTTTATTTCCTTCTTCCTCATGCGCAACTACAATGTCGAAGCGGTCAATTGGGAGGTGTTTAACAACGAAGAGAACTTCTCCGTCAGCTAGGGTAGGGTCCATCGAGTGTCCTTCTACACGGACATTGCTCCAAAGAAAGATACGGCTAAGACCGACCAGTGCGATAATCAGGAAGAAAACTCCCCATTCTTTTAGAAATGTTTTAAACAAATTCATAATTTACCTTTCTAGAAGTGTTTTGGCTTTTTCAGTGTTTTTAAAATGCAGTTTGGCGCAGAAATGAAGTCCCTTCATACCATAGGCTTGAAGGATTTTGCTTGCAACCTTATCAGATGCAGTTCCAGCGCCACTTGGCAGTTGGTAGCCCAGTTCTCGTCCAAGATTTTCCAAGTTTTCGAGGAAGAGATCACGCGCAATGATGGAGCTAACTGCAACAGCCAGGTATTTTCCCTCGGCTTTTTCTTCTAAGCTAATTTTGTTTGGAAAACGGTTGGCTTCTTGCGCCAAGTACTTGTCATAGTTTTTAGGGCTTGTAAAAGCATCAATCACGATTTTTTCTGGCTGGACTCCTTTTTGAAGCAGGAGAAAGATAGCCTGATTGTGAAGGGCAACCTTTACAGAAACAGCATTGTAACGCTCTCCGATAACTTCGTTGTACTTGCTAGGTGAAAGGAGGAGCGCTTGGTGCGAAATCTTTTCCTTGAGGATTGGAGCAATCTGACGAATCTTTTGGTCTGTCAGAGTCTTAGAATCCCCCACCCCGAGTTTTCGCAAGAAGTCGTGCTGGTCAGGTGTTACGAAGGAAGCCACGACAGCCAACCCACCAAAGTAGGAACCATTTCCCACCTCATCGGTCCCAATCATAGGGAAATCTTGTCCACTGTTTTCTTGTTGAACTTGGTAGCCAAAGAAACTGGCGTATTGCTCAGCAGCTTGGCCTTGCAGGAGGACTTTTCCAGAAGTATAGATGGAAACTGTTGCCTGAGGGAAGCGCAAAAAATAGCGGATATAGGGATTTTTACTAGGACTGAGAGCCTTCTGATACTGACTTAAAAAGCTCTGAATTTCCTGTTCACTGGGTGTGAGTGTGATACTTGCCATAGTCTCTATTGTACCACAAAAGCAGGAAAATTGGTAAAAACTGACAAAGTTAGCGAAATTTGGTATAATATCGTGAGGTGAATTTTATGGCAAATCTAAATCGATATAAGTTTACATTCGGAAAAAAGACATTAACCTTAACAACCGAGCATGACAACCTCTTTATGGAGGAAATTGCCAAGGTTGCGACTGAAAAATACCAAGCAATTAAAGAACAAATGCCTGGGGCGGATGATGAAACCATTGCGCTTCTTTTGGCGGTCAATTGTCTGTCTACACAGCTCAATCGTGAGATTGAATTTGATGACAAGGAGCAAGAGTTGTTAGAACTCCGCCACAAGTTAATTGCTGTCAAACAAGAACAGAGCAAGATTGAGGATTCCCTATGATTTCAATCCTACTCTTATTGGTTCTGGCTTGGGGCTTTTACATCGGCTACCGTAGAGGTTTGGTCCTGCAAGTTTATTATTTCCTCGTGGCAGTGATTTCAGCCTTTGTTGCGGGACAGTTTTATAAATCACTGGGTGACCACTTCCACTTGCTTGTCCCTTATGCCAATCCTCAGGAAGGACAGGGCACCTTTTTCTTCCCTTCAGACCAGCTGTTTCACCTAGACAAGGTCTTTTATGCGGGTCTCGCCTACCTTCTAGTTTTCGGAATTTGTTACAGTATCGGACGTTTTATCGGTTTGTTCCTACACTTGATTCCGACTAAAAAGCTCGATGTCAAATGGTTCCGTATCGGATCAGGCGTTTTGTCGCTATTGGTAACCTTATTTGTCTTGCAAATGGCTCTGACCATCCTTGCAACGGTGCCTCTGGCAGTCATTCAAAATTCACTCGAAAAAAGTACAGTAGCCAAACACATCATCCAAAGTGTCCCTTTTACGACAAACCTTATCAAACAACTCTGGGTGACAAATTTAATCGGATAAAAAGGGCGGGATTTTTCCTAGCCCTTTGTTTACAGATTGGACGACTAGGGTCAGGTAAAGTCCAAAAACCTCTAGGCACTACAATCTTATAAACAAGCATACAAGGAAAAAATATGAATACAAAAATACTAGAAACCTTAGAATTTAATAAAATCAAAGCCTTGTTTGAACCCCATCTCCTGACTGAACAAGGGCTAGAAGAGTTAAAAGCCTTGGTTCCAACTGCTAAGGTGGATAAAATCAAGCAAGCTTTTACAGAGATGGAGGAAATGCAAGCCCTATTTGTGGAGCAACCCCACTTTACCATTCTAGCGACGCGTGAGATATCAGCTGTCTGCAAGCGTCTGGAGATGGGGGCGGACCTCAATATTGAGGAGTTTCTGCTCCTCAAACGGGTCTTACTTGCTAGCAGAGAGTTGCAAAGTTTTTATGCCAATCTTGAAAATGTACGCTTGGAGCAGTTGGCGAGATGGTTTGAGAAACTGCATGATTTTCCACACTTGCAAGGAAGTCTCCAAGCCCTAAATGACGCAGGCTTTATCGAGAATTTCGCTAGCGAAGAACTAGCACGCATCCGTCGGAAAATCCATGATAGCGAGAGTCAAGTTCGAGATGTCTTGCAAGACTTGCTCAAGCAAAAAGCGCAGATGTTGACGGAAGGCATAATCGCTAGCAGAAATGGCCGTCAAGTTTTACCAGTCAAGAACACCTATCGCAATAAGATTGCAGGTGTTGTCCATGACATCTCTGCCAGTGGAAACACGGTCTACATCGAGCCACGTGAGGTCGTGAAACTGAGCGAAGAAATCGCTAGTCTGCGAGCTGACGAACGCTATGAGATGATTCGCATCCTGCAGGAACTCTCAGAACGCGTCCGCGCTCATGCTGCTGAGATTGCTAATGACGCTTGGATTATCGGCCATCTGGATCTGATTCGTGCCAAGGTACGTTTCATCCAAGAAAGACAAGCAGTTGTTCCTCAACTTTCAGAGAATCAAGAGATTCAACTCCTTCATGTTCGCCATCCTTTGGTCAAGAATGCTGTCGCAAATGATGTACACTTTGGTAAGGAATTAACGGCCATTGTCATTACAGGTCCCAATACTGGTGGGAAGACCATCATGCTCAAAACCCTGGGCTTGACTCAACTCATGGCCCAGTCAGGCTTGCCCATTTTAGCTGATAAAGGAAGCCGTGTTGGTATTTTCGAAGAAATCTTCGCAGATATTGGGGATGAGCAGTCTATCGAACAAAGCTTGTCTACCTTCTCCAGCCACATGACCAATATCGTAGATATTCTTGGCAAGGTCAATCAGCACTCGCTCTTATTGCTAGATGAGCTCGGGGCTGGGACCGATCCGCAGGAAGGAGCAGCACTTGCTATGGCTATTCTGGAGGATCTTCGTCTGCGTCAGGTCAAGACTATGGCGACGACCCACTATCCAGAACTCAAGGCTTATGGTATCGAGACAGCTTTTGTGCAAAATGCCAGCATGGAGTTTGATACAGCCAGCTTGCGTCCGACCTATCGCTTTATGCAGGGAGTTCCTGGCCGAAGCAATGCCTTTGAAATTGCCAAACGCCTAGGACTGTCAGATGTCATCGTAGGAGATGCCAGCCAGCAGGTCAATCAAGATAATGATGTCAACCGCATCATTGAACAATTGGAAGAGCAAACACTTGAAAGCCGTAAACGCTTGGACAATATCCGTGCGGTGGAGCAAGAAAACCTTAAGATGAACCGAGCACTCAAAAAACTCTATAACGAACTCAATCGTGAAAAGGAAACTGAGCTCAATAAGGCGCGTGAACAAGCTGCCGAGATTGTGGAACTCGCTCTAAGTGAAAGTGACCAGATTCTCAAAAATCTCCATAGCAAGTCTCAACTCAAACCCCACGAAATCATTGAGGCCAAGGCTGAGCTGAAAAAACTGGCCCCTGAAAAAGTCTACTTGTCTAAAAACAAGGTCCTTCAGAAGGCCAAGAAAAAACGAGCTCCAAAGGTTGGGGATGATATCATTGTTCTCAGTTATGGTCAGCGTGGTACCTTGACCAATCAGCTTAAGGACGGCCGCTGGGAAGCCCAAGTTGGTTTGATCAAGATGACCTTGGAAGAGAAAGAATTTGACCTTGTTCAGGCTCAGCAAGAAGCCCCAGTCAAGAAAAAACAAGTCAATGTCATCAAACGTGCTTCTGGTCGTGGTCCGCAAGCGAGACTGGATCTCCGAGGCAAACGGTATGAAGAGGCTATGAATGAGTTAGACGCCTTTATCGACCAAGCCCTGCTCAATAACATGGCGCAGGTCGACATCATTCATGGTATCGGAACAGGAGTCATCCGTGAGGGCGTCACCAAATACCTGCAAAGAAACAAGCATGTCAAGAGTTTTGGCTATGCTCCACAAAATTCTGGAGGCAGTGGCGCAACCATTGTGACCTTTAAAGGATAGAGAGAAGAAGGATTCGCTCTTTCTGAAAAAGGGAATGAAAGGTCAAAAATTTTCATAGAATATATTGACAATGGCTAACTTTTCTTGTAGAATAATAAAAAATAAAATACCAACACCGAATGAAGTTTAATAGAAGTGGAGAAAGGTTTGTTTTCCATGACTGTAAATGGACGGAACTCTGGAGAGACCGTAAAGGCACCGAAGGGGCAAGGCAGGCAACTGCTCAAACTCTCAGGTAAAAGGACAGAGCTAGGATAGACCGCTTTTTGGCATTTATCTAAGCATTCCAGAGTACATGTATCTTGCATGTGCTCTTTCTTTTGGGGTTGAAAGATAGGAGAAGGATATGTTAGAGTTGCTAAAAGCGCTTGATGCTTTCGTTTGGGGGCCTCCCCTCTTGATCTTATTGGTCGGAACGGGTATCTATTTGACCATCCGACTGGGCCTTTTGCAGGTTGCTCGTCTCCCTAAGGCTTTTCAGTTAATTTTCACCAAGGACAAGGGACATGGTGATGTGTCGAGCTTTGCAGCTCTTTGTACAGCTCTAGCTGCCACCGTTGGTACGGGAAATATCATCGGAGTCGCGACAGCCATTAAGGTTGGAGGACCAGGGGCTCTCTTTTGGATGTGGATGGCAGCCTTTTTTGGAATGGCGACCAAGTATGCCGAAGGCTTGCTAGCTATCAAATATCGCACAAAGGATGCAAATGGAGCTGTAGCTGGAGGACCCATGCATTACATCCTTTTGGGGATGGGAGAAAAGTGGCGTCCACTTGCTATCTTCTTTGCCCTAGCGGGTGTATTGGTAGCCCTTCTAGGGATTGGTACCTTTACCCAAGTCAATTCGATTACAGAATCCATTCAAAATACAGCTCAAATTGATCCAGCTATCACAGCTCTGATTTTATCCATTTTTGTAGGGATTGCCGTCTTTGGTGGACTCAAATCCATATCAAAAGTTTCGACAGCAGTTGTTCCTTTTATGGCTATTGTCTATATTTTAGGGACTCTTACAGTTATTCTCTTTAATATCGAGAAAATCCCAGCCACACTTGCCCTGATTTTTACTTCAGCCTTTAGTCCAGCTGCTGCGGTAGGCGGTTTTGCAGGTGCCAGCATTCGGATGGCTATCCAAAATGGTGTGGCGAGAGGAGTCTTTTCTAACGAATCTGGTCTTGGTTCTGCTCCCATTGCAGCGGCTGCAGCTAAGACAAATGAGCCTGTCGAGCAAGGCTTGATTTCCATGACAGGAACCTTTATTGATACTTTGATTATCTGTACTCTGACTGGTTTAACAATCTTGGTAACTGGGGTTTGGAGTGGTGATTTGAATGGAGTTGCCTTGACCCAGTCAGCCTTTTCAACAGTTTTTTCACACTTTGGACCTGCCCTCTTGACCATCTTCCTTGTACTCTTTGCCTTTACGACGATTCTCGGATGGAACTATTACGGAGAGCGCTGTTTTGAGTTTCTCTTTGGTGTTCGTTTTATCTGGCTCTATCGTGTAGTCTTTGTAGTCATGGTCTTGTTGGGAGGATTTATCGAGTTGGATATGGTCTGGATTATTGCAGATATCGTCAATGCCTTGATGGCTTTACCAAACTTGATTGCCCTCTTAGTCTTGTCGCCAGTCGTCATTGCTGAGACTAAAAAGTATTTTAAACACTAAGCCAATCACACTTTTAGTGTGATTTTTTTCATTTCATAGACATTTCTTATCAAGGCGATTGAAAATATATATTATCCAAGTGGAAAATTCTATGATAGACTAAATGACAATAAAATGAAAAGAGGTTTCTTATGACAACATTTACCATCCACACAGTAGAATCAGCACCAGCAGAAGTAAAAGAAGTTCTTGAAACAGTACAAAAAGATAACAATGGCTATATTCCCAACCTAATCGGTCTCTTGGCCAATGCCCCAACCGCGCTTGAAGCTTACCGAACTGTCGGAGCCATCAACCGTCGCAATAGCCTGACACCCGTTGAGCGTGAGGTGGTACAAATCACGGCAGCCGTAACCAATGGTTGTGCTTTCTGCGTGGCTGGACATACTGCCTTTTCAATCAAACAAATCCAGATGAATGATGATCTTCTCCAAGCTCTCCGCAACCGCACTCCGATTGAAACAGATCCAAAACTAGATACTCTAGCTAAGTTTACCTTGGCGGTCATCAATACCAAAGGGCGTGTAGGAGATGAAGCCTTGGCTGAATTTTTGGAAGCTGGCTACACGCAACAAAATGCCTTGGATGTGGTTCTGGGTGTTAGTCTTGCTAGCCTTTGCAACTATGCCAACAACCTAGCCAATACGCCTATTAACCCAGAATTACAACCTTATGCCTAGTTCGAATCAGAAAGAAAAAATGAAGACTGAGCAATCCAGTCTTCATTTTTCTATGCTATTTTAAGCGCTTTTATGCTATACTAATAATAACATGATTATTGGAGGATCGGATGAAAAAGCTCCCCTTGGTATTTTCTGGCTGTTTATTAGGTCTAGCAGGTGCAGGAAATCTGATTGCAGATACTTGGCCAGTTCTGTCGCATTTATTGAGTCTGACTGGATTAGTTTTGTGGATTTTCTTTCTGATTCTTCATCTTTTTAATTGGGAAGAAACCAAGCAAGAATTGACCAAGCCCCCTCTTTTATCTGGGATGGCCACTTTTCCTATGGCTGGGATGATTTTATCGACCTATGTCTTTCGCGTATTCCCTGCTCTTCCTATAGTAGCACAAGGGATCTGGTGGTTTTCCTTTCTCTTGGATTTGGCTTTGATTGCTACTTTTACCATCAAATTTGCCTGTCCAGGTCGGAGGGTCAATGCGACTCCTAGCTGGACGGTACTCTATGTGGGGATAGCGGTAGTAGCCTTGACCTATCCTCTTGTCGGAATCATTGAAATTGCCTATGCAACCTTGATTTTTGGTTTTGTCTTGACCTTCTATCTCTATCCGCTTATTTATAGCGATTTAAAGAAACATCCACTCCCAATGGCCTTGCTTGGACAGGAAGGAATCTACTGTGCTCCCTTTTCCCTACTCTTGGCTTCTCTAGTTCGAGTTGGAGGAGCAAGCCTACCGACTTGGCTCTTGATTGTCATGATTTTGGCATCTCAATCCTTCTTTTTCTTTGTTTTAACTCGCCTACCCAATATTTTAAAACAAGGCTTTCAACCAGCCTTCTCAGCCCTCACCTTCCCAACCATTATCACAGCTACTTCGCTCAAGATGGCTCAGGGAATTTTGAAACTTCCATTTCTGGATTATCTGGTATTGGCTGAAACCGTTATTTGCCTCACTATTTTATTCTTTGTCTTGGTTGGTTATCTGATTTGGTTACGAAAAAAGGTCTAGCTAGAAATAGCTAGGCCTTTTTTATGGTTTGATAATTTCAGCTCCACCCATGTATGGACGAAGGACTTCAGGAATAATAACAGAACCATCTTCGTTTTGATAGTTTTCAAGAATAGCAGCAACGGTACGTCCAACAGCAAGTCCAGAACCATTCAAAGTGTGAAGGAGTTTCACCTTGCCATCGGCTTCATCGCGGTAACGGATTTGGGCACGACGTGCTTGGAAATCTTCTGTATTTGAACAGCTTGAGATTTCGCGGTAGGTATCTTGCGCAGGAATCCAAACTTCCAAGTCGTAAGTCTTAGCAGCTGAGAAGCCCATATCTCCAGTAGAGAGGGCAACGACACGGTATGGAAGGTTGAGCTTTTGAAGGATGTTTTCAGCGTTAGCTGTCATTTTTTCCAATTCTTCATAAGATTCTTCTGGTTTGGCAAATTTGACCATTTCAACCTTGTGGAATTGGTGCAAACGAATCAAGCCACGTGTATCACGACCAGCTGAACCAGCCTCAGAACGAAATGAAGGACTCATAGCAGTGAAGTAGATTGGTAGGTCTTTACCGTCAAGGATTTCATCACGGTAGTAGTTTGTAAGAGGCACTTCAGCTGTAGGAATGAGGACATAATTAGTGTCTTTCAATTCAAAAGTGTCTTCCTTGAATTTTGGATATTGACCAGTACCAAACATTGAGTCATGGTTAACCATGTATGGTGTGATGACTTCGGTATAGCCCTCTTTACCATGCTCATCCAACATGAAGTTGTAGATAGCCCGTTCCAAACGAGCCCCAAGTCCTTTATAGAAGAGGAAACGAGCGCCCGTTACCTTACCACCGCGTTCCCAGTCAAGGATACCCAAGTCTTCACCAAGATCCCAGTGAGCTTTTGGTTCGAAGTCAAACTCGCGTGGGCTACCCCAACGGCGGACTTCCACATTGTCATCTTCATCAGCCCCAACAGGAACACTGTCAGCTGGGATGTTTGGAAGAGTAGTGGTAAATTCTGTTAATTTAGCATCGATTTCTGCCAATTCAGCATCCAAGGCTTTGACTTCAGCAGATAGGGTTTGCATTGCAGCAATCTTGTCATCGGCATTTTCCTTGTTGCGCTTGGCTTGGGCAATCTCAGCAGAAACTGTGTTACGTTCTGCTTTTAGAGTTTCAACCTTGATCAAGACGTCACGACGTTTAGCATCGATTTCTTTCATCTCATTTAAGATAGCAGCATCTACACCACGTGTAGCTAATTTTTCAGCGACAGCATCAAAATCTGTGCGAATACGTTTAATATCTAACATAAGAACTCCTTTATGAAAAAAGCACACCTGACAAAGCGTTGGAGTGGCAGGGCCACGGTTCCATCCAACTTCACAGGTGTGCACTTGATTATATATGTAATTGTGAACAACGGTAGAATTTCACCTATCCCTCCTATCTGCTCGCAGCACCCGCAGACTTTCTGAAAGAAGGAGATAACTTACTTATCCGTTGCTATGATTATACTAAAGTTTCTACTTTTTTGCAAATAGATTTTTAAGTTTTTGTCCAATGGTCTGGAGTAGAGTCGGAAGTTTCACAACCTTTTCGTTTCCTAATTTTTCACGAGCGATTTTGAGGATAGCTCCAGAGTCTTTTGAAGCAAAAAGGAATTTTCCTTGATCAGTGAAGACTTCAAAGTGGCGGCTGATCTTGCGACCACTTACGTTGGCTCCGATTTGCTGAATGCTGGACCAGGGGATTTGGATATATTGTTCGACATTGACATCAGGATAAAACTCTAAGGCTTGATCCCCAACTAGAAATTTTCCAACTTTTCCAGAGATAGAGAGGTAAGATGTCCCAGTAGTTTGGAGGTCAATGACTTGATTGAGTGATTGGGCCATGATTAGTCTTCCTTACTTTCACCGAAAAAGGCATGATAGAGAGCCTTGATAGCTGCTTTTTCTTGCTCTTTATTGACAACAAACATGATGGAAACTTCACTTGAACCTTGGGACATCATCTGGATGTTGATTTTATTCTCAGACAAAGCACGTGTTGCAGTAGCAGTTACCCCGATATGGCTCTTCATCTTTTCTCCAACAATCATAATGATGGAAAGGTCATGTTCGATTTCAGCATGGTCCACTTCAGCTTTTTGAACGAGTTGACGTAGAATTTCTTCTTCTTTGATAGGAGTTAATTCACGGGAGCGGAGGATGATTGAAAGATCGTCGATACCTGTAGGCATGTGTTCCCAACCGATGTTGAGGTCCTCAAGGATTTGCAGAACCTTGCGACCAAATCCGACTTCGCGGTTCATGAGGTATTTTGACATGTTGATGCTGACGAATCCTGAGTCACCCGCAATCCCTACTACTGGGAATTTATCACTACTGTGTTCTAAAACAATGCGCGTACCTGGGTGGTCAGGGTTGTTGGTATTCTTGATGACAAGAGGAATTTTTCCTCGGTAGGCAGGAAGAAGGGCTTCGTCATGAAGGACTGAAAATCCAGCGTAAGCCAACTCACGCATTTCACGGTAGGTTAATTCAGGAATGGAGTGTGGTTGGTGGATAATACCAGGATGGGCAGCAAAGATACCATCTACGTCTGTAAAGTTTTCATAGAGATCAGCCTTAACACCTGCTGCAATGATAGAACCTGTGATATCTGAACCTCCACGTGAAAAAGTGCAGATTTGATTTTCCTTAGTCACACCAAAGAAACCAGGGATGACAAGGACTTCGGTGCTATCAGCCAAGCCTTCAATCTTGTCATAACTAGATGGGATGATGCGTGCGTTTCCAGGTTCACTTGTGACAACAATTCCAGCTTCTCTTGGGTGAACATAGCGTGCATCGATACCGTTTTGGTTAAAGTAGGCTGCAATGAGTTTGGCATTGTTATTTTCTCCAGCCGCTAGGAAGGTATCATAGAGGAATTCATTGTCCTCTATAGGAAGAGTTGCCAAGGCCCGAATGCTTTTAGAGATTTTTTCTAAAACAGCAGGTTTTAACCCAAGTTCACTAACCATAGCGGCATAACGGTCAATGATCCAGCTTTGGCTAGCACTGATGTCATTTCCAGCCACATAGTCACGATAGTATTTGATCAAGGCATCAGTTACCTTGGTATCTTCAGCATTGCGTTTGCCGGGTGCAGAAACGACTACAAAACGGCGTTCTTTATCACTTTTAACGATGTTTAAGACTTTTTCTAACTGACCAGCAGAGGCAAGCGAGCTTCCACCAAATTTTACAACCTTCATAAGGACTCCTCAAGTAAGTGTTTTATACGATTATAGCAGAAAGAGGGGCATTTTTCAATGACGAAAATAACTTCCTATTATAATAGAAGAAAACACTAACTTATTCTGAAAAGCGATAACGATTTAAAAGTAAGAGTGTCAAATTTTACTCACACTCATAAATGATGGGTAAATAATCAGCTGAGACACTTTCCTTTAGTTTTTCCTTGCCTCTTTATCCAAAAAAAGGTATACTTTGATGATAAAACAATTTCATTGCCTTATAAAAGAAAAGGAGAAGCTATGAATCATATCTTATATCAGATCGTAGATGATCTGGCTATCATTACTTTGAATCGTCCCGAAGTGGCAAATGGTTTTCATATCCCAATGTGTGAGGAAATTTTAGAAGCTTTGACCCTAGCGGATCAGGATCAAGCTGTGCAGTTCATCTTGATTAATGCGAATGGGAAGGTCTTTTCAGTTGGGGGAGACTTGGTTGAGATGAAGCGAGCAGTAGATGAAGATGATATCCCTTCTTTGAATAAGATTGCAGAATTAGTCAATACAATTTCTTTTAAAATCAAGCAAATTCCTAAACCTGTTTTGATGGAGGTAGATGGAGCGGTCGCTGGTGCTGCAGCAAATATGGCAGTAGCAGTTGATTTCTGTTTGGCGACTGACAAGGCAAAATTTATCCAAGCCTTTGTCGGAGTGGGCTTGGCGCCAGACGCTGGTGGGATTCATCTCTTGAGTCGTAGTATTGGGGTAACACGGGCTGCACAACTTGCTATGACAGGTGAAGCCTTAACTGCTGAAAAAGCGCTAGAATGGGGCGTGGTATACCGTGTTTGTGAAGTTGACAAATTAGAAAAAACAAGAGAACAAGTTCTGAAAAAATTAAGAAGAGGTTCAGCAAACTCATACGCAGCGATTAAAAAGTTAGTTTGGGAAAGTCAATTTAAGGATTGGCAGAATTATGCTGAATTAGAATTGAAATTACAAGAATCGTTATCTTTAACTGAAGATTTTAAAGAAGGGGTTCGTGCACATTCTGAAAGAAGAAGACCGAAATTTACAGGAATGTGAAAAAATACTTGCACAATTTTTTGAAGTTTGTTATACTTCTTTTATCAAATGTTTTGATTGTAAAAGCTTTTTGAGGGGGAGGGAAACGATTTGGACTACCAACAAGTAAATGATTATCTAACATCTATTTTTAATAACGTCCTTGTGATTGAGGAGGTTAGCTTACGAGGTAGTCGATTCAAAGACATCTCCATCAAAGAAATGCACACGATCGATGTGATTGGGAAGTTCCCGGAGGCAACGCCAAGTAAGGTTTCAAAAGAACTGATGGTAACTCTTGGGACAGTGACGACGAGTTTGAATAACCTGGAGAGAA
This sequence comes from Streptococcus oralis, assembly GCA_905372585.1. Classification (GTDB taxonomy): domain Bacteria; phylum Bacillota; class Bacilli; order Lactobacillales; family Streptococcaceae; genus Streptococcus; species Streptococcus oralis_CJ. Next base: position 94,064 of record CAJPPL010000001.1, on the reverse strand, counting down.
AAGGTTATATTGAGCGTATTCGTTCTGACCAAGACCGTCGAGTGGTCTATCTGCATTTGACAAAGAAAGGTCGTTTGGTTCACCGTCTTCATAAACGGTTCCACAAGGCTATGGTCGAAAAAATCATCGATGGCATGAGCCCGGAGGAAAAAGAAGTCATGGGCAGAGGCTTAACGAACCTTTATCAATTTTTGGAGGATTTGAAATAATGGCTTTTGCAAAAATAAGCCAGGTTGCTCATTATGTTCCAGAGCAAGTGGTCACTAATCATGACTTAGCCCAAATCATGGACACAAGCGATGAGTGGATTTCAAGTCGGACAGGAATTAAACAGAGACATATTTCCAAAACAGAGTCTACAAGTGACTTGGCGACAGAAGTAGCTAAGAGCTTGTTGGCTAAAGGGAGCTTAACAGCGGATCAGATTGATTTTATCATTGTAGCGACGATTACTCCAGACTCGATGATGCCTTCCACAGCAGCTCGAGTTCAGGCAAATATCGGAGCGCATAGAGCTTTCGCCTTTGATTTGACAGCAGCTTGCAGTGGCTTTGTATTCGCTCTCTCAACTGCAGAAAAGTTTTTAAGTTCTGGACAGTTCAAAAAAGGGATTGTTATAGGGGCTGAGACCTTATCCAAGGCAGTTGATTGGTCAGATCGTTCGACAGCTGTTCTCTTTGGGGATGGTGCTGGAGGGGTTCTCTTGGAAGCGAGCGAAATACGTCACTTCCTTGTGGAAAGTCTCTATACAGATGGCTCTCGGAGCGAGTGTTTGACCTATGGTCAAACGGCTTTGGCTTCTCCTTTCTCAGATCAAGAAGCAGTTCCTGCTTTTTTGAAGATGGATGGACGAGCAGTTTTTGATTTTGCAAATCGTGATGTTGCTAGGTCGATCAAAGAAACCATTGAAAATGGTCCAATTGCAGCGTCGGAATTGGATTATCTCTTGCTTCATCAGGCAAATATCCGCATTTTGGATAAGATGGCTAAGAAGATCGGTGTAGACCGACACAAGCTTCCTGCCAATATGATGGAGTATGGAAATACCAGTGCAGCAAGTATCCCGATTTTGCTATCAGAGTGTGTGGAGAATGGCATGATTCGTTTAGATGGTAGCCAGACGATTCTCCTATCAGGCTTCGGTGGAGGTTTGACATGGGGCACACTCATTCTTACAATCTAGGTAATCATGTGGTAAACACATAGTTATAAATTTTTTATATTTTAAAGGAGTCCTATCATGGCAGTATTTGAAAAAGTACAAGAAATTATCGTTGAAGAACTTGGGAAAGACGCATCAGAAGTAACACTTGAATCTACTTTTGATGATTTGGATGCAGATTCATTGGACTTGTTCCAAGTAATCTCTGAAATCGAAGATGCTTTCGATATCCAAATCGAAGCAGAAGATAACTTGAAAACAGTTGGTGACTTGGTTGCCTACGTTGAAGAGCAAACAAAATAATTAACATATTACTAGAAGGAGTAGGGGAAACCCACTCCCTCTTGTTTAGGTAATAGTTTGAAACTCAAATGATAAACTCATCGAACTATTACGTAAGCAAGGAATGATGGAGGCACTATGAAAACACGTATTACAGAATTATTGAACATTGATTATCCTATCTTTCAAGGAGGAATGGCCTGGGTTGCTGATGGTGACTTGGCTGGTGCAGTATCAAAAGCTGGTGGTCTAGGGATCATCGGTGGTGGGAATGCACCGAAAGAGGTCGTAAAGGCTAATATCGATAAAATCAAATCACTTACGGACAAACCTTTTGGTGTCAACATCATGCTCTTGTCACCTTTTGTAGAAGACATCGTTGATCTCGTGATTGAAGAAGGGGTCAAGGTGGTGACAACTGGTGCAGGAAATCCAAGTAAATACATGACTCGTTTCCATGATGCAGGAATTACTGTTATTCCTGTTGTTCCAAGTGTTGCTTTGGCAAAACGCATGGAAAAAATTGGTGCAGATGCAGTTATTGCAGAAGGAATGGAAGCCGGTGGGCATATTGGTAAATTAACGACGATGACCTTGGTTCGCCAAGTTGCTGCAGCTGTTTCAATTCCAGTTATCGCAGCTGGAGGAATTGCGGACGGTGAAGGTGTCGCTGCAGGCTTTATGCTTGGTGCTGAGGCCGTTCAAGTTGGTACGCGTTTCGTAGTAGCTAAGGAATCTAACGCCCATCCAAAATACAAGGAAAAAATCTTAAAAGCGCGTGATATTGATACGACTATTTCCGCTCAACACTTTGGACATGCTGTTCGTGCCATTAAAAACCAATTGACACGTGACTTTGAGCAGGCTGAAAAAGATGCCTTTAAACAAGAAAATCCAGATTTAGAAATCTTTGAACAAATGGGGGCTGGTGCTCTAGCTAAAGCCGTTGTTCATGGAGATGTGGAAGGTGGATCTGTCATGGCAGGTCAGATCGCTGGTTTGGTTTCTAAAGAGGAAACTGTCGAAGAAATTCTAAAAGATCTATACTATGGCGCAGCCAAAAAAATTCAAGAAGAAGCCTCTCGTTGGGCAGGAGTTGTAAGAAATGACTAAAACAGCCTTTCTATTTGCAGGTCAAGGTGCTCAGTATCTAGGAATGGGGCGTGATCTCTATGATCGCTACCCTATCGTCAAGGAAACAATCGATCAAGCTAGCCAAGTCTTAGGTTATGACCTTCGTGATTTGATTGACAATGATGAAGCAAAGTTAAATCAGACTCGTTACACGCAACCAGCTATTCTAGCTACATCCGTTGCTATTTACCGATTATTGAAAGAAAAAGGCTATCAGCCAGACATGGTGGCAGGACTGTCCCTCGGAGAATATTCAGCTCTTGTAGCAAGTGGTGCCTTGGACTTTGAGGATGCAGTTGCCTTGGTTGCTAAGCGTGGGGCTTATATGGAAGAGGCTGCACCTGCAGGATCTGGAAAGATGGTAGCCGTTCTTAATACTCCAGTTGAAGTGATTGAGGAAGCTTGTGAAACAGCCTCTAAAGTTGGAGTAGTAACTCCAGCTAACTACAACACCCCAAGCCAAATCGTTATCGGTGGTGAGGTGGCTGCAGTTGACCGCGCAGTTGAACTCTTGCAGGAAGCAGGAGCAAAACGATTGATTCCTTTAAATGTATCTGGTCCTTTCCATACAGCCCTTCTTGAGCCAGCTAGTCAGCAACTAGCTGAAGCTCTTGAGGGATTGAGTTTCGCTGATTTCACTTGCCCACTAGTTGGCAATACGGAAGCTGCTGTTATGGAAAAAGATCGAATCCAAGAGCTTTTGACGCGTCAGGTCAAAGAACCTGTTCGTTTTTATGAAAGTATTGCTGTGATGCAGGATGCTGGGGTAACCAACTTTATTGAAATTGGTCCGGGTAAGGTCCTATCAGGCTTTGTCAAAAAAATCGATAAAACAGCTCAGCTAGCTAACGTTGAAGACCAAGCAAGCTTGGATACTTTGTTAGGAAACTAATGATCCCTTCTCCCACAAAATACAACAGGAAATAGGAGAAATAGAATGCAACTTACAAACAAAAATGTCTTTGTAACAGGTTCAAGTCGTGGTATCGGACTTGCCATTGCTCACAAATTTGCCCAACTAGGCGCTAATGTAGTCTTGAATAGTCGCGGAGCAATCTCAGAAGAATTGCTGGCTGAGTTTTCAAACTATGGTGTCAAAGTAGTACCGATCTCAGGTGATGTTTCAGACTTTGCAGATGCAAAACGCATGGTGGAAAAAGCAATCGCAGAACTCGGTTCGGTTGATGTCTTGGTCAACAATGCTGGGATTACTCAGGATACCCTCATGCTTAAGATGACCGAGGAAGACTTTGAAAAAGTGATTAAGATCAACTTGACAGGTGCTTTCAACATGACGCAAGCAGTCTTGAAACAGATGATCAAGGCACGTGAAGGTGCGATTATCAATATGTCGAGTGTGGTCGGTTTGATGGGAAATATCGGACAAGCCAACTATGCGGCTTCTAAAGCGGGTTTGATTGGGTTTACCAAGTCAGTAGCACGTGAAGTTGCCAATCGTAATGTGCGCGTAAATGCTCTTGCACCAGGAATGATCGAGTCAGATATGACTGCTGTTTTGTCTGATAAGGTCAAGGAAGCGACATTGGCCCAAATCCCAATGAAACAGTTCGGTCAAGCAGAACATATCGCAGATGCTACAGTGTTCCTGGCTGGACAGGATTATTTGACTGGACAAGTTCTCGCTGTTGATGGCGGACTTAGCATGTAAAAATAAGGAAAGATATAGGTAAGACAGATGAAACTAAATCGAGTTGTAGTAACAGGTTACGGATTGACCTCTCCTATCGGAAATACTCCAGAAGAATTTTGGAACAGTTTGCAAACTGGAAAAATTGGAATTGGAGAAATCACTAAATTTGACCACAGCGAATTTGCTGTGCACAATGCAGCAGAAGTCCAAGATTTCCCATTTGATAAATACTTTGTCAAAAAAGATACCAACCGTTTTGACAACTATTCTTTGTATGCCTTGTATGCGGCTCAAGAAGCGGTGACAAATGCAAATCTTGATGTAGAAGCAATCGATAAAGATCGTTTTGGTGTCATCGTTGCTTCAGGTATTGGAGGAATTAAAGAAATCGAAGATCAGGTTATCCGTCTTCATGAAAAAGGTCCAAAACGCGTTAAACCAATGACACTTCCAAAAGCCTTGCCAAATATGGCTTCAGGAAATGTTGCTATGCGTTTCGGAGCAAACGGTATCTGTAAATCAATCAATACAGCCTGTGCCTCATCAAACGATGCCATTGGGGATGCCTTCCGTTCTATCAAGTTTGGTTTCCAAGATGTCATGTTAGTTGGTGGATCAGAATCATCTATCACTCCTTTTGCCATTGCTGGATTCCAAGCTTTGACAGCCCTATCAACTACAGAAGATCCAGCTCGTGCTTCTATTCCATTTGACAAAGACCGTAACGGTTTTGTCATGGGAGAAGGTTCTGGAATGCTGGTTCTTGAAAGTCTTGAACATGCTGAAAAACGTGGTGCAACTATCTTGGCTGAAGTAGTTGGTTATGGTAATACCTGTGATGCTTACCATATGACTTCACCTCATCCAGAAGGTCAAGGTGCGATTAAGGCTATGAAGTTGGCTTTGGAAGAAGCAGAAATTTCTCCAGAGCAAGTGGCTTACGTCAATGCCCACGGAACTTCAACTCCTGCTAATGAAAAAGGAGAAAGTGGTGCGATTGTAGCTGTCCTTGGTAAAGAAGTACCTGTATCTTCAACCAAGTCCTTTACAGGACACTTGCTTGGTGCTGCAGGGGCAGTAGAAGCCATCGCTACCATTGAAGCCATGCGTCATAACTATGTACCAATGACAGCTGGAACAAGTGAGTTGTCAGACTATATCGAAGCGAATGTCGTTTATGGACAAGGATTGGAGCAAGAAATCCCTTATGCTATTTCAAACACTTTTGGTTTTGGTGGACACAATGCGGTTCTTGCTTTCAAACGTTGGGAGAATAAATAATTATGAATTTAAATGAGATCAAGGACTTGATGGCTCAATTTGACCAATCAAGTTTGAGAGAATTTTCTTATAAAAATGGAACGGACGAATTGCAGTTCAGTAAGAATGAAGCAAGAATGGCTTCTGAAGTACCAGCTCAAGTTGTTCCAGCGCCAGCTGCAGTAGCTGCAAGTCCAGTAGTTTCGGCCCCTTCAACTCCAGTTGAGAGTGCAGTGGAAGAAGCTCCAGCACCAGCTGAAACGACGGTTGCTCCAGCGGGTGATGTCGTTGAAAGTCCACTTGTAGGGGTGGCTTACTTGGCTGCTGGACCAGATAAACCTGCCTTTGTCACAGTCGGAGACAGTGTTAAAAAAGGTCAGACTTTGGTGATCATCGAAGCCATGAAAGTCATGAATGAAATCCCTGCACCTAAAGATGGTGTGGTGACAGAAATTCTCGTTTCAAATGAAGAAATGGTTGAGTTCGGTAAAGGATTGGTACGTATCAAATGATCGATATTCAAGGAATCAAAGAAGCTCTACCCCATCGCTACCCCATGCTCCTAGTGGATCGTGTCTTGGAAGTGAGCGAAGATACCATTGTTGCCATTAAAAATGTGACCATCAACGAACCTTTCTTCAATGGTCATTTTCCTCAATACCCAGTCATGCCAGGTGTTCTTATCATGGAGGCCTTGGCTCAGACTGCTGGTGTCTTGGAATTGTCCAAACCTGAAAATAAAGGGAAACTGGTCTTCTACGCTGGCATGGACAAGGTTAAGTTCAAGAAGCAAGTTGTACCAGGTGACCAATTAGTCATGACGGCTACTTTTGTTAAACGTCGTGGTACGATTGCTGTGGTTGAAGCAAAGGCTGAAGTAGATGGTAAGCTTGCAGCGAGTGGTACTCTTACCTTTGCAATTGGAAACTAAGGAGGTTCTCCATGTTTCGTAAAATTTTGATTGCCAACCGTGGTGAGATTGCGGTTCGCATTATTCGAGCTGCGCGTGAATTGGGCATTGCGACCGTGGCAGTTTATTCAACTGCTGATAAGGAAGCCCTTCACACACTCCTAGCGGATGAAGCTATCTGTATCGGACCTGGTAAGGCGACAGAATCTTATCTCAATATCAATGCAATTTTGTCTGCTGCGGTCTTGACAGAAGCAGAAGCCATCCATCCAGGTTTTGGATTTCTTAGCGAAAACTCCAAATTTGCCACGATGTGTGATGAAGTAGGGATTAAGTTCATCGGCCCTTCTGGTGCTGTGATGGATACCATGGGAGATAAGATCAATGCGCGTGAGCAAATGATCAAGGCTGGGGTTCCAGTTATCCCAGGATCTGATGGTGAAGTTCACACGGCTGAAGAGGCGCTTGCAGTTGCAGAAAAAATTGGCTATCCAGTCATGCTTAAGGCATCGGCAGGTGGTGGTGGAAAAGGGATTCGTAAGGTTGAAAAGGCAGAAGACTTGGTCGCAGCCTTTGAGACAGCATCCAGTGAAGCTAAGGCCAATTTTGGAAATGGCGCTATGTATCTTGAGCGTGTGATTTATCCAGCTCGTCATATCGAAGTTCAGATTCTTGCAGATCAAGAGGGTCATGTTGTCCATCTTGGTGAACGGGATTGTTCACTCCAACGGAATAACCAAAAGGTCTTAGAAGAAAGCCCATCCATTGCGATTGGCAAAACCCTTCGTCATGAAATTGGTGCTGCAGCCGTTCGTGCAGCAGAGTCTGTAGGCTATGAAAATGCAGGGACGATTGAATTTCTTCTCGATGAAGCCAGTGGCAATTTCTACTTCATGGAAATGAATACTCGTGTGCAAGTTGAACACCCAGTCACAGAGTTTGTTTCAGGTGTTGATATCGTGAAGGAGCAGATTCGCATTGCTGCCGGGCAACCTTTACCTTTCAAACAAGAAGATATTGTCCTACGAGGTCACGCTATCGAATGCCGGATCAATGCGGAAAATCCAGCATTTAACTTTGCTCCAAGCCCAGGTAAAATTACCAACCTCTACCTTCCAAGTGGAGGAGTTGGATTGCGTGTAGACTCTGCAGTCTATCCAGGTTATACCATTCCTCCTTACTATGATAGTATGATTGCTAAAATCATTGTTCATGGGGAGAATCGTTTTGATGCCTTAATGAAGATGCAACGGGCACTTTATGAACTTGATATTGAAGGAGTGCAAACCAATGCAGACTTCCAGTTGGATCTGATTTCAGACCACCGAGTTATCGCTGGTGACTACGATACTTCCTTCTTGATGGAAACTTTCTTGCCAAAATACCAAGAAAAAGAATAGACTTTCAAATAGTATGAGAACTAAAAGGGGGAGTTATGGCTCTATTTAGTAAAAAGGATAAGTATATTCGGATCAATCCTAACCGTTCCGTAAGGCAGAAACCACAAGCCAAGCCTGAGGTTCCGGATGAACTCTTCTCCCAGTGTCCTGGTTGTAAACACACCATTTACCAAAAGGATCTTGGGAGCGAACGAATTTGTCCCCATTGTAGCTATACTTTCCGTATTTCAGCTCAGGAACGCTTGGATTTGACGATTGATTCTGACACCTTTGTGGAGATGTTTACGGGTATTGAAACTCAAGATCCATTAAACTTTCCTGGCTACCAGAAAAAACTAGCTAGTATGCGTGAAAAGACAGGTTTGGATGAAGCAGTACTGACTGGTACAGCTAGCATCAAGGGACAAAAAGTTGCCCTTGGGATCATGGATTCAAACTTTATCATGGCTTCTATGGGAACCGTTGTGGGTGAAAAAATCACGCGCTTGTTTGAGTATGCAACGGTAGAAAACTTGCCAGTCGTTCTCTTCACAGCTTCTGGTGGAGCCCGTATGCAAGAAGGAATCATGAGCTTGATGCAGATGGCTAAGATTTCTGCGGCAGTTCAACGTCATTCCAAGGCAGGACTTTTTTACCTAACTATTTTAACCGATCCGACAACAGGTGGGGTGACCGCTTCTTTTGCTATGGAAGGGGATATTATCCTAGCTGAGCCACAGAGTTTGGTTGGTTTTGCTGGACGTCGTGTTATCGAAAATACAGTTCGTGAGACCTTACCGGATGACTTCCAAAAGGCAGAATTTCTGCTTGAACATGGATTTGTTGATGCAATTGTCAAACGGAGAGAATTGCCTGAAACAATTGCTAAATTAGTAAGATTGCATGGAGGAAGTCGCGGATGAATATTGCAAAAATAGTCAGAGAGGCACGCGAGCAGAGTCGTTTGACCGCACTTGATTTTGCCAATGGAATCTTTGACGAGTTTATCGAATTGCATGGAGATCGCTCTTTCCGCGATGATGGTGCGGTTATCGGTGGAATTGGCTGGTTAGGTGAACAAGCAGTAACTGTCGTTGGTATCCAAAAGGGGAAGAGTCTTCATGACAACCTCAAACGGAATTTCGGGCAACCTCATCCAGAAGGTTATCGTAAGGCCTTACGCTTGATGAAACAGGCAGAAAAGTTTGGTCGTCCAGTTGTGACCTTTATCAATACGGCGGGTGCTTACCCAGGTGTTGGAGCCGAGGAACGTGGACAAGGTGAAGCAATCGCCCGAAACCTGATGGAAATGAGTGATCTCAAGGTTCCAATCATCGCGATTATTATCGGTGAAGGTGGATCTGGTGGGGCCCTAGCTCTAGCCGCAGCTAACCGTGTCTGGATGTTAGAAAACTCAATCTACGCCGTACTTAGCCCGGAAGGATTTGCCTCTATCCTTTGGAAGGATGGAAGTCGTGCTATGGAAGCGGCGGAGTTGATGAAAATCACTTCACATGAACTCCTAGAAATGGGAATCGTAGACAAGGTAATCTCAGAAGCAGGGCTGTCAAGTAAAGAACTGCTAAGTTGCGTTAAAAATGAATTGCGTGCAGAACTAGATAGGTTGCAAGAACTACCACTCGACCAACTTATCGAAGAACGTTACCAACGCTTTAGAAAATACTAAGAAAATTTAAAAGCTAGAACAATTTGTTCTAGCTATTTTGATAATAGAGCATGGATAAATATGAATACTCTAGATAAATAAGAAAATAATCAATGGTATATCCTCTATATTGCCCTAATAGAGAGTTTACCATTAGGAGAGAAAGAATGAAAAAGACAATACATTTAGGAATCTGTATGATTTTAATGTTCCTGTACATTTATTTAACGCCATTAGGGGCTATAACTCTAGCTAGGACCTTTGGTTTAGGAATGGACAGCTATATAATCTTCCTAGTTGGAGAAGTGTTGCTTATTTTCTTTTTATTCGTTTTGTGGTTGAAAAAGAAGAAGATGCTCTTTATCTTCGAGAAAAAGGGTTGGCGCTGGTCTTATCTCGCTTTCTTAGTGGCTTGCTTTCTTATCTATTCTTTTCTAAATGGATTTAGAATGCAGAATATTCGATTGATTGACAATAGCTTTATTTTCCAAGACCTTCTTTCAGAACTTTACTCAAACGGAAGAGAAACGACTCTATCAAGTCTTATATTTTTAATCTTTAACATTTCGATTGTACCTGTTGTTGAGGAGACAATCTATAGAGGTTATTTTATGAATACCTTCTTTCCGAAGTCGGAGTTTTATTTGGATGTGATTTTGTCTTCTTTCATCTTCGGGCTTAGTCACTTAGTTCTATCTCATCGTGACCCCATCAGTCTCCTAATGTATAGTATTCTTGGTCTTCTATTTGCAGTCGCTTATCGAGTTACGGGTAGTCTTCGGTTTACCATTTTTTGTCATAGTTTCTATAATGCAATTCCCTATGTTCCGTCAATCTTATTTTATATTTATTATTTGATTTTTAGATAGTAGGAAGTAAAGAAAAAGTGTTTGATAATTGTCAAACACTTTTTTCTATTTACTGTTCTTCTGTTACAAACTGACTGAGTAGTCCGTTGATAAAACGGGCAGATTTTTGATCTGAGAAGTCCTTTGCAAGCTCGATAGCTTCATTAACCGCAACCAGCTGTGGAGTGTCAAATGAAGTGATTTCAAAGACTCCCAAGCGAAGGAGGTTTCTCTCCACGAGTGTTAAACGCTCGATGGTCCAACCTGCTTTTAAATGCTGTGTGATTTGCTTGTCTAGTTCTTCCTTTTTAGCCTGAACACCAGAAACTAGCTCTGTCAAAAAGGCTGGAAGTTGCACATCCGTATCTTCACGATCATGAGTATAGGCGAAACGACAAGCAGTTTCGACATCCGTACCGAATTCAAGGCTCATGAGAGCTTGAAAAGCGCATTTACGGAGTTGGCGTCTAGATTCTAATAGTGGACTAGTCATTGAGGAAGTCCTCGTCAAATAGATCTTTCAATTCTGGTTTTGGTGTTTTATCTGGAACGATACCTGCAACGTGAATATTGATAGCAGCGAGTTCTACATCAGCCATATTGCGGACGGCATCTTTAACAGCTTTCTGGATAGCAACAGCTACCTTAGGAACTTTTACTCCGTACTCAAGGTAGAGGTAGATATCAGCTGTGAGTTCTTCATCCACGTTTTTTAGATAAACGCCACGGCCAAGAGAAAGTTTTGAAAGGGTGTCAGATACTGATTTATTTGAAAAAGAGTGTACACCCTCTACTTTTGCAGTAGCAATAGCAATGATTTTTTCAAGTACACGTGGGGCGATAACGATTTCGCCAAGTTGTTCTTCAATTCCCATAGAATGACCTCTTTCTAGAGATTAGGCACGAGAAACGTAAGTTCCTTCTGCAGTGTTGATAACGAGTTTTTGTCCTGCTTCGATGAAGTCTGGAACGTTTACGACAAGTCCAGTTTCCATCGTTGCTGGTTTACCAGAACCTGTAACAGTAGCACCTTTGATAGATGGTTGAGTTTCTGCAACTGTCAATTCGACAGTAGTAGGAACGGTAACACCAATCACTTCAGTTCCGTAGAATTGGATCTTCACATCAGAGTTTTCAAGGATGTAAAGCAATTCGTTTTCAACGTTGACTACAGGAATTTCGTATTGGTCGTAAGTTTCTGTGTTCATGAAGTAGGCTGTGTCATCCATTTTGTACAAGTATTGAGCTGGGACAGTCTCGATGATGGCTTGTTCAAATTTTTCCTCTGGACGGTAGCTTGTGTCAAATGTAGAACCAGTACGGACATCACGTAATTTCATACGCATGATTGTGTTTCCTTTACCTGGTTTGTGGTGACTAGCTTCCAAAACGCGGATCAATTTTCCGTCAGCTGTTTCAAAGGTCATACCAGCCTTTAATTTACTTGCTTCAATCATGTTTTTACCTCTTTAATAAAATAATTTACTCTTTATTGTACCATAAAAGACAACATTACTCAAATGTCAGAAGGAGCTTAATTAGTTGACTGGTACGATATTTCCATCTTCGTCTTTGGTAACGAGGACGTATTTTCCATCGACTTCGATGTAAAAATTCTTGCTGGCAGTTTGCCCAGTGTTTTGAGCCGGTGCTTGATTTTGAACTTGTTGGCTTAGTTGACCACCCAGAGTTTGGCCAAGATTCATGCCCATAAACATATTCATCCCATTGCCATTTCCTTCGTTGGAAGCTGCAGCAATGAGCGCTTCGTTGCGAGCACGGCGTTCTTCAATTTCAATCGTGTTGTACTTCATTGCCACGAGCTCACTATCAAGCTTGCGAACGATATCAAGACTTTCTTGGTCGTAGCTGAGGTCTTCAAGCAAGATATTGGTTGCTTCAATCCCGTAGAGGCCTGTCCAAACCTTGTTGACCTCTTGTTTAGCGAGTTCGTTAAAGGTGTCTTGGTTGGCATTGAGGCTATAGATATCAACCTTGTTTTCGTTGGTGTATTTGGCAATGGCAATCGCGATTTTCGGTGCGATATTTTGACGGAGCGTTCCTTGAGCTACATCTTGGAGAGTAAATGGCTGTCCGTCAGTAATTTGACGGCTAACAGAACTCACGTAGAAGAGGACTGGGTCTGCTATTTTTACATCAAACAAGCCATAGAAACGGATGTTAAGCAGTTGTTGGTAACGTTCGCTGAAGTATTCGACCGCATTTTGTGTGCCGAACTTATTGCCTGCAATAGGTTGCATGCGGATAAAGATAATTTCCTGTTGGGTGATGACTTGTCCACCAAAAGAGAAACGGTTTTTAAAGTTTTCCCAAGTGCCCTTTAAACCACCTTTTTCAAGGAGCCAGGCATTATCACCAGCTTGCCATTCGTGGCTACCAGCTTCGAGAACTTCACCAAGGAAGGTACCGTTGTTTACCAAAACAGCGCTATAGCCTTGGGGAACGATAACCACACTGCCATCCGACAAGAGTCCAGTATTTTGATTGCTGTGACGAGAACGTCCATCTGGGTCTTTTGTGAGTAATTGTCCCTTGATGGCCAAGGCGTCGCCAGAGACATTGTCTGGAAGGACGATGGCTTCCTTGAATTTACTATCATTAAAACTATTTAAGCCTGCTGATAAGGCTGCACGTATAAATCCCATAATTCCTCCTAATTATAAAGCTCGTCTTCATCCACAACATCATAGGTATCCAGTACCCATTGGTTTGGACTGCGAGAGAGATTGGCACCACAGTAGTCGCACTCGCTAACTGCAGAGATTTTCAATGGGGCGCCACAGTTTGGACAGTGGTCGCTCACAACTTGGTCTGTATTGACTGCTTGCGTTTGGCTACCATGTTGACGGATAAAGTTCAATTGATACACGGTGAAGAGATCTTTTTTAGGATCTCCTTCGAGGACACGACGAGTCTCATCGTCAATGACATAGTCCCGCAAGGTAGATGACAGAATCACCACTAAGGTATCGTTTCCGTCAGGATTTTCAATGAACTCCTTGATGCGAACATTTTCGATACAAACTTTCTCTAAAACATTAGTTGTTTTAGCTCGAATATGGTCCTCAAGTTGGGTACTATGTTGAGAGTAGAGACTGGTACTTTCCAAAGCGCGGACAGAGTTCCAATTTTTCTCAGTCCAGGCAACCTGCAATTTAAGGTAGACTTCCTTAACCCAAGATGTGAAGGCTTCCGCGTCAAAGTTTGGATCTCCGTATTTCACAAGACTAATGGCCCGTGTGTTGTGTTCAACTCGACGATGGAGCGTTTGAGAATCATTACTAGTGTCTGTTGAACTTGAATCTTCTGAGTTATTCTTCGAGGCTTTAAAGATACTAACTAGGAAAACTCCTGCGACAATCAGGAATACCAATCCCATTTCGAATGAGTTGGTAGAGCTACTAGAGGATGATCCATATCCAGAGCGGTAGTAGTGGTATGATGATCCGCCAGAACGACTTCCACCTCCACTTGAGCGGCTACTACTGTGGCTGCTCCCTCCACTTCTGGAATGTCCGACACCCGCATCAACGATTTGAGGCACGGATAGAAAAACAAGTAATAAACAGGTCATTAAAAGAGCGTAAAACTTTTTCATGTGTCTCCTAACTATATGATTGAAAAGGTAGAATTCTGAATTCGAATGATTATTAAACTATTTAATAACCTTTAAAAATCATCTAAGATATACTAGGCGTTATTTACTAGCATTTAGCTTCTTTATGGAATGGCGTTCGATGAGCCATCCCACAATCCATCCTATTGCTAGCAAGTAATTTTCAAAAGCACCGATAGCATTTACAGGAGAGTGATACTCCATATAATTGAGTAAGTGATTTGTTCCTATTCCAATTCCGCCAATAATGAGAGCAAGAAGTGCGATTCGTAGATAGAACCAATCGTATTTAATATTGATAGCGAGAATAATAATCAATACAGCTAAATTCCATATTCCAATTTCTCGTTGCCAACCAGCAGATATTCCGTACCCGGAGTGGCTTCCCATGTACGATGGAAAGAAAATTTGTAGTATAGAAGCGCCTAACATAGCGATGATGACTAAGACAAATAGCAATCGTAAAAATTTGTTCATTTATTCTCCTTGTCTCATTCTCGTCTTAAAAGTAGAAAAAAGTGTATAAAGAGTAAATTACTCACTTTCTTTCAACTTCGCCAATTCCTGTGCAAGGAGTTTAAGGGCAACTTGTGGATTGGCTTGGCCTTTGGTTGCTTTCATAAGGAATCCTGTGAAGGCCTTGTCTGCGTTGCGTTTGCCTGACTTGAAGTCGGCAACGGCAGCTTCGTTATCCGCAAAGACTTGGTGGATGATTGGAATCAGAACATCTGGATCTGAGATTTGCACCAAGCCTGCTTTTTCCACGTATTCACGCGCGCCACCGCCATTTTTAGCCAGGTGGACAAAGACTTTCTTGGCAATCTTAGATGAAATAGTACCGTCTTCGATGATGGCAATCATTTCTACTAAGTTTTCTGGTGTCAATTCGATTTGTTCCAGTGTTTTGCCTTCAGCATTCAAGAACTGAGCGACTTCACCTTGGAGCCAGTTAGAGACTTGTTTGGCATCGCCACCGAGGGCAACAGCTTTTTCAAAGAAGTCAGAAGTGACTTTGTTTGCAGTCAACTGGCTGGCATCGTAGTCTGACAAGCCAAGGTCAGATACGTAGCGCGCACGGCGTTCTTTTGGAAACTCTGGCAGTTCAGTACGCATTTCCTCAATCCACTCGTCTGAAATTTCAAAGAGTGGGAGGTCTGGTTCTGGGAAGTAGCGGTAGTCTGCAGCACCTTCTTTGACACGCATGAGGATGGTTGCTTTGTTGGCTTCATCGTAACGGCGTGTTTCTTGGCGAATTTGACCACCTGAGCGAAGGATTTCAGCTTGGCGCTGGACTTCGTATTCAAGCCCTTTACGGACGTTAGAGAAGGAGTTGAGGTTTTTCAACTCAGTCTTGGTACCGAATTTTTCTTGACCATAAGGACGAAGCGAAATGTTGGCATCCACACGCATCGAACCTTCTTCCATCTTAACGTCAGAAATACCAGCGTACTGGATAACTTCCTTGAGGGCAGTTAGATAAGCATAGGCTTCTTCAGGAGAACGCATGTCGGCTTCAGATACAATCTCAATCAAAGGCACCCCTTGGCGGTTGAGGTCAACATAAGAGTAGCCATCTGTACCGTGGGTGTTTTTACCAGCATCTTCCTCTAGGTGAGCGCGTTCGATACCGATTTTCTTGGTTGTACCATCTTCTAACTCCACTTCAATCCAGCCGTTGTAGCCGATTGGCTCATCAAACTGAGAAATTTGGTAGGCTTTGGGATTGTCGGGATAGAAGTAGTTCTTGCGGTCAAAGTGCATCTTTTTGTGGATGTCCATGTTGAGGGCAAGAGCTGCCTTGATACCGGCATCGACAACCCCTTTATTGAGAACTGGCAGAACTCCTGGGAAGGACCAGTCAATCACGTTAGTGTTGGCATTTTGGTCATTTCCAAAGTGGGCAGAAGTAGGTGAGAAGATTTTTGAATTGGTGTTGAGCTCTACGTGGACTTCAAGTCCAATGACTGTTTCAAAGTTCATTAGTTGTCACCTCCAAAAATCACGGGTTGTTGTTTGTGGTAGTCTGTTGTCGCTTCAAAAGCAGCAGCAGCTTGGTAAATGGTTTCCTCAGAGTACTTAGGACCGATCAATTGCAGACCGACAGGTAGGCCTTGAGCAAATCCAGCAGGGATCGAAATTCCTGGGAGACCTGCCAAGTTGACTGGAATGGTCAAAAGGTCAGCCAAGTACATAGCAACGGGGTCATGGTTGAGGGAGTCCAAGTCATAGGCAACACTTGGAGCAGTTGGTCCCAAAATCAAGTCATAATCCGCAAAGACGTTTTCGAAATCTTGGATGATGAGGGTACGGACCTGACCAGCTTTCTTGTAGTAGGCATCATAGTAACCTGATGAAAGGCTGAAAGTACCTAGCATGATACGGCGTTTTACCTCTTCACCGAAACCTTGGCTACGGCTGTTTACATAGATTTCATCAAGGTTGCTTGCATCTTCTGCGCGGTAGCCGTAACGGATACCGTCAAAGCGTTGTAAGTTTGATGAGGCTTCTGATGAAGCGATAATATAGTAAACGGCAACACCGTATTTAGAATGAGGAAGGCTAACTTCTTCGACGATGGCACCAAGTTTTTCAAAGTGTTTGGCTGCATTCAGAATGGTTTCCTTAACCTCTGGGTCAATCCCTTCACCAAGGTATTCCTTAGGCAAAGCAATTTTCATGCCCTTGATGTCTTGGCCGATTTTTGAAGTAAAGTCAGCGATGCGGACAGGAGCAGAGGTAGAGTCTTTGGCATCTTCGCTGGCAATCGCATTGAGCAAGAGGGCATTTTCCTTAACAGTTGGCGCAAAAGGTCCAATCTGGTCTAATGAGCTACCGAAGGCAATGAGACCGAATCGAGAAACCGTTCCGTAGGTTGGCTTGAGACCAACGATCCCGTTGAAGGCAGCAGGTTGGCGGATGGAACCACCAGTATCAGAACCAAGTGACAAGCGGACTTGCCCAGAAGCTACAGCTGCGGCAGAACCACTTGATGATCCACCAGGAACCTTGCTGTGGTCCCAAGCATTTTTAGTCGCACCGTAGTGAGAAGTTTCACCGGATCCACCCATGGCAAACTCGTCCATGTTGGTTTTTCCGACAACAATCATACCCTTAGCTTTGGCATTGGCAACGGCTGTCGCATCAAAGATTGGCTCGTAGTTGTAGAGCATTTTTGAGGCAGCAGTTGTAAGGATACCGTCGGTAGAGATATTATCCTTAACAGCCAGTGGAATTCCAGAAAGGATATTATCCGCGTCAATTCCAGCTTGGTCAATGGCTTTGGCTTGAGTAAGGGCTTGTTCTTCAGCGATAGTGACAAAAGCGTTGATAGCTGTCTCGCGAGACTTGATATCTTCAAGCGTGGCTTGGGTCAATTCAGTTGCTGAAATCTCCTTAGAGACAAGGAGGTTGTGCAAGTCTTCAATCGTTTTGTTATTAAAAGTCATTAGGCATCTCCTCCATCATCTAGGATAGCTGGCACCTTGATATAGTAGTTTTCTTTTTCAGGTACGTTTTTAAACAAGCGGTCACGGTCTGTTCCTTCTTCGGCCACATCAGGGCGGAGTACAGTCTTGCGGTCTGCCATGGTCGTAGTAGGTGCGACACCAGTTGTGTCAACTTCGCCCAGCAACTCAACCATGTCAACAATTTTAGACAAGGTTGTCGCAAAGGCAGCAGTTTCTTCTTCAGAGAATTTTAATTTTGAAAGATTGGCAACGTGTGTTACCTCTTCTTGCGTAATTTTCATCTTGCATCCTTTCGTGAAATGATGATTTTTAGTCTGTTCTATTTTACCATATTTTCCTATAAATAAGGGAGCCAAACTGAAAAGAAATAGAAATTGAAAAATCGCTTTTAATTCGCTATAATGGTTAAACTAGAGAATAGAGAAAATAAGAATTAGAATAGAAATATGTTCCATCAATTTATCACCAGATCTCAGACGGTTCCTCCTCCCATTTCGCTTTTTTGGTATGGGGTTATGATGCTTGTCTTAGTGCTTTGTATTTATGGAGCACTTGCTTATCACAAAAATCCAAAATTTGTTCGCTTGTTTAAGGGGATTCAGATTCTCCAGTTACTAGCCCTATATAGCTGGTATGTTGGCTTTGGCATTCCATTTTCTAATAGCCTTCCTTTTTATCATTGCCGTTTGGCTATGTTTGCGGTGGTTTTCTTGCCAGATAAATGGCGGAGCAAGCAATATTTTGCCCTCTTAGGAGCAAGCGGAGCTGTCTTTGCCTTGGTTTACCCTGTTTTTGATCCCTATGATTTCCCCCATATCACCAGTTTTTCATTTTTGATTGGGCACTATGCCCTTCTAGTGAATTCCTTGGTTTATTTGATGAATCACTATGACAAGAGTCTGCTCAAGAAATATATGATTGTAGCCTATACTTTTATTCTCAACCTCTTTCTAGTTGGGATTAATCAGGTGACGGGTGGAAATTATGGTCTCTTAAGGGATACACCATTTATCTCGAATGCTCCTCTATGGATAAAGTACCTTCTTGTGTCCGTCATCCTCTCACTGGCTCTGGTTCTCTTTGATATCTTGTTCAAGAAACGGTGGAAAAAGAGAAATCAGGTGAAATCTATACTCTAGCTTGCCTTTTCATTGGATGAGCAATTGAAAAACTCCCCAAAATCCGCTATAATGAAGAGTTGAAAGGAATAGTACAATCCAATGTAAACATCATTCTTAGCAACTGAAACAACTAAAAATAGAGAATCAAAGAAAGAGAACTTATGACTATTCAAGAAGAAATAAAGAAACGCCGTACCTTTGCCATCATCTCCCACCCGGACGCGGGTAAGACAACCATTACGGAGCAGTTGCTCTATTTTGGGGGCGAGATTCGTGAGGCTGGTACGGTTAAAGGAAAGAAAACAGGGACTTTTGCCAAGTCTGACTGGATGGATATTGAGAAACAACGTGGAATTTCGGTCACGTCATCTGTTATGCAGTTTGACTACGACGGCAAGCGCGTCAATATCCTCGACACACCAGGACACGAGGACTTCTCAGAAGATACTTATCGTACCTTGATGGCGGTGGATGCTGCGGTCATGGTCGTGGACTCTGCCAAGGGTATCGAGGCCCAAACCAAGAAATTGTTTGAGGTTGTGAAGCACCGTGGCATTCCAGTCTTTACCTTTATGAACAAGCTGGACCGTGATGGTCGTGAGCCACTGGACCTCTTGCAAGAACTAGAAGAAGTCCTAGGTATTGCGAGCTATCCGATGAACTGGCCAATCGGGATGGGGAAAGCCTTTGAAGGCTTGTATGACCTTTATAACCAACGTTTGGAGCTTTATAAAGGGGATGAACGCTTTGCCAGTCTAGAAGATGGGGATAAGCTTTTTGGAAGCAATCCTTTCTACGCTCAGGTTAAGGACGATATCGAACTGTTGCAAGAAGCAGGAAATGAATTTTCAGAAGAAGCTATTCTTGCAGGAGAACTGACTCCGGTCTTCTTCGGCTCAGCCTTGACAAACTTTGGGGTGCAGACCTTCCTTGAGACCTTCCTCAAGTTTGCTCCAGAACCACATGGCCACAAGAAAACAGATGGAGAAATTGTGGATCCTTATGACAAGGATTTCTCAGGATTTGTCTTTAAAATTCAAGCCAACATGGACCCTCGTCACCGTGACCGCATTGCCTTTGTTCGTATCGTATCGGGTGAATTTGAGCGAGGGATGAGTGTCAATCTGCCTCGTACTGGTAAGACTGCCAAACTATCTAATGTGACTCAGTTTATGGCGGAAAGTCGTGAAAATGTGACCAATGCTGTTGCAGGAGATATTATCGGGGTTTATGATACGGGGACTTATCAGGTTGGAGACACCTTGACGGTTGGAAAAAATAAGTTTGAATTTGAACCACTGCCAACCTTTACCCCTGAGATTTTCATGAAAGTTTCTGCTAAGAATGTCATGAAACAAAAATCCTTCCACAAGGGGATTGAGCAATTGGTGCAAGAAGGAGCTATTCAGCTTTATAAGAATTACCAAACAGGCGAGTACATGCTAGGCGCTGTTGGTCAACTCCAGTTTGAAGTCTTTAAGCACCGTATGGAAGGCGAGTACAATGCGGAAGTGGTCATGAGCCCAATGGGTAAAAAGACCGTTCGTTGGATCAAGCCTGAGGACTTGGATGAACGGATGTCATCAAGCCGCAATATCTTGGCCAAGGACCGTTTTGACCAACCAGTCTTCCTCTTTGAAAATGACTTTGCCCTCCGCTGGTTTGCGGATAAGTATCCAGACGTAGAGTTGGAGGAAAAAATGTAACTCAGCACCAACAATTGGAACTAAAGTTCCTAATTGTTGGACGCTAGTCGCTATTTGGCGAACTAGCTAACTGCCTTACTAACTACGTTTGGCAAATAGAATCGATTTGCCAAACTCCGTGTCGTAGTGTAAAATCGGCTTACCTAAACGCTTCACTAGGAATTGAACTGCCTAACTGCCTCACTAACTGAGTTTTACAAATGAAATTGATTTGTAAACCCCAGTGTCATAGTTCAGTAAATTTATTTGAATGTGTAACAATCTAAGTAACTAACGCCAAGTTTCTATGGAACTTGGCTAGGCGCTCCACTAGGCAAAAGATTTTTCTAATTACTCTCTAAATTCTGCATAGAATAAGGTAGGCTGGACTAATCTCTGCACAGTAAAGATAATTGGAATTAAAGAAAAACAAAAACCTCAGAAGTGTTCACCTTTAGTGAATTCTCTGAGGTTCTTTGCGTTCTAGTTTCCATATTTCTGGTAAAAATCGACCTTGACCTGGATAAAGGTTTCGGCTTCGCGTAGTAGTTGCAGGAGGGTGGCACGGGTTTCAAACTCCTCACGTGTTTTAGGGAGACTCCGATTGCGGAAGACTTGCAGATAGCGTTCGATGTCATCAAGTAGGTCATGAGCAGGATTGGTCTGGCTTAGCTGGGCAGCAATCTTTGAAAAGAGCTGGGCCAAGATCAAACTCTCACTTGCGGCCAAATGACAGGTATTGATCTGCTGGGCCATATTTCGCAGGATACGACTTTGTCGCTGTCTCATCTCAAAGTAGTGGATGTGATAGTCCGTCTGGTGAAAGAGGTGGTCCGAGTGATCCAGGTAGACCAGTTTGAGGGCTTCATCGAGGAGCTTGTCTAATTGGTCAACGAGTTGGGCTTGATTGCGCCCGTCTCCTCTTGACAGATAGTATTTAAAGCGAAGCAGGATGTCTTTTAACTTTTCCTCGACCTGAAGGTGGTAGCTTTGGATGGCTTTCTCACGAGAGGGCATATAAAGGTTGACCAATAGAGCAAAGCTTGTCCCGATGAGAAAGAGGAGCACTTCATTGAGCAAGAGAGCTGGAGAAGTAGATTCCTGTACCAAGAGATGACCGACCAAGACACTGCTAGGGGTGATGCCGATTTCCCAGCCCATTTTGTAAGAAAGAGGGACATAGAGAGCCAGATAGAGGCCCAGACTCCAAATGTGAAAGCCCGTCAGCTGAAAGGCTAGAACACCGATAGCGAGCGCTAGGAGCATAGAAAAGAGGCGGTTACGTGCTAATTTCAGCGTGCTTCTGCGCGTGTCGGAGAGGCTTAAGAGGGCGATAATTCCAGCTGAAACTGCTGATGATAAATCTAAAAAATAAGCGAGAAAACAAGCGAGACAGGTCGCTAAGATCAGTTTTGTTGTACGTTGAGTGAGGGACATGAAAATTTCCTAAACTAATAGAGTCAAGTGTTTAACGAGGAATCAGAGACTAGAGACGAAGTTTTCGGTTTGTAGCATACTCGGCAACCGCTGTAAAGAGGACATCTGTTGAAGAGTTCAGGGCTGTTTCGCAGGAGTCTTGCACGACCCCAATCACAAATCCGACTCCGACAACCTGCATAGCCAAGTCGTTGGAAATCCCAAAGAGGCTACAAGCGACAGGAATAAGGAGAAGGGATCCCCCAGCAATTCCAGATGCCCCGCAGGCAGAAATGGCAGCCACGACACTGAGCACAAATGCTGTCCCAAAGTCTACCGAGATTCCGAGTGTATTGACCGCAGCCAGAGTCAGGATGTTAATGGTAACGGCAGCGCCAGCCATATTGATGGTTGAACCAAGCGGGATAGAGACAGAGTAGGTGTCAGGATTCAGTCCCAAGTCTTGGCAGAGTTTCATATTGACAGGGATATTGGCGGCAGAGCTACGAGTGAAAAAGGCTGTAATACCACTGATACGTAAGCATTTCAAAACAAGGGGATAGGGATTTTTCCTCATAAAGAGAAAAGCGATGAGTGGGTTGACGATGAGAGCTACAAAGGCCATGGTAACAATCAAGAGTCCTAGGAGGACACCGTAATTAGCTAGACTGGCAATGCCCTTGTCAGAGATGGTCTTGAACACCAAGCCTAAAATTCCAAAGGGAGCTAGGTTGATAATCCATTCCACGATTTTAGAGGTGACATCCGCCATGGTTTTCAGCAATTCTTTACTATGTTTACTTGCCTCTCTCATAGCCAGACCAAAGACGACTGCCCAAGAGAGAATCCCGATATAATTGGCCTCAACAATGGCATTCAAGGGATTGTCCACCAGTTTGAGCAAGAGGTTGCTGAGGACTTGACCAATACCATCAGGAGCAGCAACTTCTGTATTTGCACTGGTCAGGGTGATTTGCACAGGCAGTAAGAAACTAGCTAGAACAGCCACCAATGCAGCAGCAAAGGTTCCAAGCAAATATAGGAAAATAACAGTCTTCATATTGGTATTTTGTCCCTTTTGATGTTGGGAAAGGGCATTGGCAACAAGGGCAAAAACCAAAATAGGAGCGATGGCTTTCAGTCCACCTACAAAGAGGTCTCCAAGCAGACCAATTCCTGTAAGGTTTGGGAAGAGCATCCCCAATGTCGCTCCAAAAATCATTCCAATAAGGATTCGTTTGATGAGGCTTGCCTTGGTCCAGGCTCTAATGATTCGTTTCATAGCAGTCTCCTTCAAATGTATTGTTTATAATTATAGTATAAATATGCTATAGAGGCAAGTGATATTTTGAAAATAGGGCCGATAATTGAATAATTATGAAAGAAAAGAGAAGGGCGATTTTATGGTATAATAGGGAAAAGGAGTTTTATATGCAAGATTTTTTTCAACGCTATTTTGATAAACTTGATTTAACAACCATATTAGAGAATCTCTTGACCAAGGTGATTTCTCTTTTGATTTTGTTTTTACTATTTTATATAGCTAAAAAGATGCTTCATGCAACTGTACGAAAGATTGTCAAGCCCTCGCTTAAATTTTCCAATCGAGATGCAGGAAGACAAAAGACTATCTCCCGTTTGCTGGAGAATGTTTTTAACTACATTCTTTATTTCTTTCTGCTCTACTGTATCCTGTCTATTTTAGGTTTGCCAGTTTCTAGCCTCCTTGCTGGTGCGGGGATTGCTGGGGTGGCCATTGGTATGGGGGCGCAAGGCTTTCTATCTGATGTCATCAATGGCTTCTTCATTCTTTTTGAACGCCAGCTTGATGTGGGTGATGAAGTCGTTCTCACAAATGGACCGATTACCGTTTCTGGAAAAGTCGTTAGCGTAGGGATCCGTACAACGCAACTGCGAGGTGATGATCAAGCCCTTCACTTTGTTCCCAATCGCAATATCACTGTTGTCAGCAATCTATCTCGTACTGAATAGGCCGGCTATTTTAGCAGATTTATGGTACAATAGAAGGAGTTTGGTAAAGGAGAGAGTATGCTATTTGTAGAGAAAAAATTAGGTCACGATTGTACCTGGATAGACCTTGATGTAGACAAGATTAAAAACATGGAAGACCTTTCGGATGTCTATGGATTGGACAAGGAAACC
This sequence comes from Streptococcus oralis, assembly GCA_905372585.1. Lineage (GTDB taxonomy): Bacteria > Bacillota > Bacilli > Lactobacillales > Streptococcaceae > Streptococcus > Streptococcus oralis_CJ. The sequence goes on along the minus strand of CAJPPL010000001.1, from coordinate 70,283 downwards.
ATCGAGTATGCTCTGGATAGAAATGAGCGTGCCCACATGGACTATCACCGTGAAACGGGAACGGTAACCTTCATTTATAATGTTCTTGACTTAGAAAAAGATAAAGAATATTATGAAGCAATTCCGATGACCTTTATCGTTGAAAAACAACGGCTAATCACAATTAGCAATCATAAGAATAGTTATGTGATTAAACGTATGGCAACCTACCTTGAAAGCCATGAAGTTGTTTCAATCTACAAATTTCTCTTTGCTAGTCTGGAAATCATCAGCAATGCTTACTATCCTGTCATCGAGCAGATGGATAAAAGTAAAGATGAGGTCAATGGCCTCTTGCGTCAGCGAACGACCAAGAAAAACCTCTTTGCCCTTTCCGACTTGGAGACTGGTATGGTCTATCTGACAGCGGCTGCCAAGCAGAATCGCATGTTGCTAGAACATATCCAAGGACATGCCCTTTATCGCAGATTTAACGAAGTTGAGAGAGAACAGTTTGATGATGCCATGATTGAGGCTCACCAGCTGGTTTCGATGACCGATTTGATTTCTCAAGTTCTGCAACAACTATCAGCCTCTTACAACAATATCCTAAACAACAACCTGAATGATAACTTGACAACCTTGACCATCATTTCAGTCTTGCTAGCAGTCTTGGCAGTAGTGACGGGCTTTTTCGGGATGAATGTTCCTCTCCCCTTCACAGATGAGCCCTATGCTTGGGTCTACATCAGCTTGGCGAGTGCGGTCTTATGGCTGGTCCTGTCATTGATTTTGAGAAAAATTGCGAAAAAAAGTTAAGAAAAGGAGCCAGAATGGCGATTGAAAATTATATGCCAGATTTTGCTGTGGAAGCAGTCTATGATCTGACAGTCCCAAGCCTGCAAGCGCATGGTATCAAGGCTGTTTTGGTCGATCTGGATAATACTCTCATTGCTTGGAACAACCCTGATGGAACGCTAGAGATGAAGCAATGGCTACATGACCTTCGGGACGCGGGCATTCGCATCATCGTGGTCTCAAATAACACCAAAAAACGGGTTCAACGTGCAGTTGAGAAATTTGGAATTGATTACGTTTATTGGGCCTTGAAGCCTTTCACATTTGGGATTGACCGTGCCATGAAGGAATTCCACTATGAGAAAAATGAAGTGGTCATGGTCGGCGACCAGCTCATGACGGATATACGAGCAGCCCACCGTGCAGGTATTCGCTCGATCTTAGTCAAACCCTTGGTCCAACACGATTCCATCAAAACGCAGATTAATCGGGCTCGCGAGCGCCGTGTCATGCGTAAAATTACTGAAAAGTACGGACCGATTACATATAAAAAAGGAATTTAACTATGGAAGAAATTCTCTGTATTGGTTGTGGAGCAACCATTCAGACGACAGACAAGGCTGGTCTTGGTTTCACTCCCCAGTCGGCACTTGAAAAAGGTTTGGAGACTGGAGAAGTCTATTGCCAGCGCTGTTTCCGTCTCCGTCACTACAATGAAATCACAGATGTCCAGTTGACGGACGATGATTTCCTCAAACTCTTGCACGAGGTGGGAGACAGTGATGCCTTGGTGGTCAATGTCATTGATATCTTTGACTTTAATGGCTCTGTCATCCCAGGCTTGCCACGCTTTGTATCGGGCAATGATGTCCTCTTGGTTGGAAATAAGAAAGATATCCTGCCCAAGTCAGTTAAACCGGGCAAGATTAGCCAGTGGCTTATGGAACGTGCCCACGAAGAAGGACTTCGTCCAGTAGATGTTGTCCTGACTTCAGCCCAAAACAAGCATGCAATTAAGGAAGTTATTGATAAGATTGAGCATTATCGTAAGGGACGCGATGTCTATGTGGTCGGTGTGACTAACGTTGGAAAATCAACCCTCATCAATGCTATTATCCAAGAAATCACGGGTGACCAAAATGTCATCACGACTTCGCGTTTCCCAGGAACAACCTTGGACAAGATTGAGATTCCGCTTGACGACGGATCTTATATCTACGATACGCCGGGAATCATCCACCGCCACCAGATGGCCCACTACTTAACGGCTAAAAACCTTAAGTATGTCAGCCCTAAAAAGGAAATCAAGCCCAAAACCTATCAGCTTAACCCTGAACAAACCCTGTTTCTAGGTGGTCTCGGACGATTTGACTTTATATCAGGAGAAAAGCAAGGATTTACTGCTTTCTTTGACAATGAACTCAAACTCCACCGTACCAAGCTTGAAGGCGCTAGTGCTTTCTACGACAAGCACCTTGGAACCCTTCTCACACCACCAAATAGTAAAGAAAAAGAAGATTTTCCAAAACTAGTCCAGCATGTCTTTACCATTAAGGACAAGACAGATCTGGTCATCTCAGGCCTAGGCTGGATCCGCGTAACAGGCACCGCCAAGGTCGCCGTCTGGGCACCAGAAGGCGTCGCCGTCGTCACACGAAAAGCAATCATTTAAACACAGAAAGGAAAGAGTTGTCTGGATTCGGGCGAGCTCTGCGAGCCCATAACGAATACTTTTCGCCGTGGTGTCAGTTGGTACAAGGAGTTGTACCAACTGCGGAAAATTTGAGACCTTAGGCTCAAATTTTAGTCATGAAAGTCCGAAGGACTTTGCTGACGTCCGTCACCACTTCAGAAAAGTATTAAAAGAAACTCTTTTAAAGAAATTATGTCATTAACATCAAAACAACGTGCCTTCCTCAACAGCCAGGCACACACCCTCAAACCCATCATCCAAATCGGGAAAAATGGACTTAACGACCAAATCAAAACCAGCATCCGTCAGGCTCTTGACGCCCGTGAATTGATTAAAGTTACGCTCTTGCAAAATACAGATGAAAACATCCACGAAGTAGCTGAAATCTTGGAAGAAGAAATCGGTGTGGATACTGTCCAAAAAATCGGACGCATCTTGATTTTGTTTAAACAATCCAGCAAGAAAGAAAATCGCAAGATTTCTAAGAAAGTCAAAGAAATCTAAAACCTACTCCAAACAACTGTTTATACAGAGAATTAAAGGAAGACGAGCCTATGGCAATCGAATTATTGACTCCCTTTACCAAGGTAGAGTTGGAGCCAGAAATCAAGGAGAAAAAACGCAAACAAGTCGGGATTTTAGGGGGAAATTTCAACCCTGTTCACAATGCCCATCTGATCGTTGCAGACCAAGTACGACAACAGTTAGGACTGGACCAGGTCCTGCTTATGCCCGAATACCAACCACCTCATGTAGATAAAAAGGAAACCATCCCTGAACGCCACCGTCTCAAGATGCTTGAGTTGGCGATTGAGGGGATTGAAGGCTTAGCCATTGAAACTATTGAGCTGGAGCGCAAGGGCATTTCCTACACCTACGACACTATGAAGATTTTGACAGAGCAACATCCAGATACGGATTATTACTTCATTATCGGGGCTGATATGGTGGACTATCTGCCTAAGTGGTACCGAATTGATGAGTTGGTCGACATGGTTCAGTTTGTGGGAGTTCAGCGCCCACGTTACAAGGCAGGGACTTCCTATCCAGTTATCTGGGTGGATGTGCCTCTCATGGACATCTCGTCGAGCATGGTGCGTGATTTCCTTGCCCAAGGTCGGAAACCCAACTTTCTCCTACCTCAGCCAGTGCTAGACTACATCGAGAAGGAGGGTCTCTACTGATGACCTATCAAGACTATATCAACTGCTCCCGTGAGGCTTTGTTGGAAAAAATGGCAGAGCTTCTGCCTGAAAAACGTTTAACCCATTGTTTGGGGGTGGAGCGTGCAGCCATAGAGCTTGCGAAACGATTCGGAGTCGATACTGAGAAAGCGGGTCTAGCAGGCCTTCTTCACGACTATGCTAAAAAACTGTCAGATCAGGAATTTCTAGACTTGATTGACCGTTATCAGCTAAACCCTGACCTTAAAAACTGGGGCAATAATGTCTGGCATGGTATGGTTGGCATCTACAAGATTCAGGAAGATTTGGATTTGCATGATCCTGAAATCCTGCGAGCTATTGAAATCCATACAGTCGGAGCTGGTCAGATGACCAATCTTGATAAGGTAATCTACGTCGCAGATTATATCGAGCACAATCGTGCCTTTCCAGGTGTGGACCAGGCGCGTGAAATTGCTGAGCTATCGCTCAATAAGGCAGTGGCCTATGAAACAGCTCGTACCGTGGAGCATCTAGCTCATCAGGGATTCCCCATCTATCCCCAAACCCTTGAAACCTATAACGCCTTTGTGCACTATTTGAAAGAGGACTAAATGAACGAAAAAGAATTACTAGAACTAGTCGTGAAAGCGGCTGATGAGAAACGTGCGGAGGATATCCTCGCACTTGATGTACAGAATTTGACCAGCGTGACGGACTACTTTGTCATCACGAGCTCGATGAATAGCCGTCAGTTGAACGCAATCGCTGATAACATTCGTGAAAAAGTAGCAGAAGCTGGTGTTAAAGGCAGCCATGTCGAAGGCGATGCAGCTGGAGGTTGGGTCTTACTAGACCTCGGTGGTGTCGTTGTGCATATCTTTTCAGAAGAAATGCGTGCCCACTATAACCTAGAAAAACTGTGGCATGAGGCGGAGTCAGTAGATTTATCTGAAACTCTGGCGTAGAAGATGACTTGAACTTCGGCTGGGAATTACTTTGAAATTCGACAATGTATTGAGATTATTCTTGTTTTCTGAGTGAGAAAGTGAGAAATTACCGAGACTTTCCGTTGTGATAAAACTTCTTGAAACAAAAATGTTTCAAGAAGTCGGGAGTTTTGAGACCTTAGGCTCAAAACTAAGTCTTGGAACTTCGAAGAAGGTCTCAGACGTCCGAAATCACCTAAGGAAAGTCTTAAAAAGACTTTGTCTTCAATCGAACTCAGTTGCAGTCAACTGGGTTTCTTTGCTTAGTTTAGAAAAAAATGGATAGAAAGGTGAGAGCGTCGTGTTTTGTTCATCTCGAAACTGAACACGAGCTAAAAGCTGCGAGAAAAAGAGTAACTTCCTTTGTATCTGACGATACAGCAGAAAGTTTCCTATTTTCTTCTTGCTTTTAATGCTCTTTGTATCTTAATTATGGCTACTTATGAAACCTTTGCGGCTGTTTACGATGCTGTGATGGATGATAGTTTATATGATAAATGGACGGATTTTTCGCTGCGTCATTTGCCTAAGACCAAGGAGAGAAAGAAGCTTTTGGAATTGGCTTGTGGAACAGGTATCCAGTCTGTCCGCTTTTCTCAGGCTGGCTTTGATGTGACAGGACTTGACTTGAGCGCGGATATGTTGAAGATTGCGGAGAAGAGAGCTGCTTCAGCCAAGCAAAAGATTGATTTTATTGAAGGCAATATGCTGGATTTATCCAAGGCTGGTAAATATGATTTTGTGACTTGTTACTCGGACTCTATCTGCTACATGCAGGATGAGGTCGAGGTAGGAGATGTCTTTAAGGAAGTGTATAGTGCCCTCAATGAAGATGGAGTTTTTATCTTTGATGTGCATTCGACCTACCAGACAGATAAAGTTTTTCCAGGCTATTCCTACCATGAAAATGCGGAAGATTTCGCTATGCTTTGGGACACCTATGAGGACGAAGCTCCTCACTCCATCGTGCATGAGTTGACTTTCTTTGTCAAGGAGGCTGACGGTTCCTTTAGTCGTCACGATGAAGTACATGAGGAGCGAACCTATGAGGTCTTGACCTATGATATTTTGCTGGAACAGGCTGGTTTCAAGTCTTTCAAACTCTATGCGGACTTTGAGGACAAGGAGCCAACAGAAACCAGCACCCGTTGGTTTTTTGTCGCGCAGAAGTAGGAGATGGATATGGTTCGATCAAAATATTCTTGGGAAGAAGTTTCGCAGTTTAATCGTATTCGTCAAAATGGAACGCTTTGGGAGAAAGATGGGCAATACTTCTATGTTCAGGAAGAAGGAACCGTATTTTCAGAGTTAGTCGTTTACGATATGTCTAAGAAACTTTTTGATATGTTAGTAAATGAAATAAAATCGGAGGATGATATCCGACATATGCTGATGTATGGAACATGGCCAATGACAGTTGCTGGATGCCATAGACCAACTATGTTGATAGCTTATCCTGAGTTACAAAAAAATTATAGTAATGAACAACTGGCAGAAATCCTTCCAGTAGGAGAAAAACAATGGCTTAACTGGAGAGGAAGATTGCCTGAGCGGTATCGTAGATTTCGTCATTAGAAAGGGAGAACATTATGACCATCACAGGTATTATCGCAGAGTTCAATCCTTTTCATAATGGGCACAAATACTTGCTTGAGCAGGCGAAGGGACTGAAAATCGTAGCCATATCTGGAAATTTCATGCAGCGTGGAGAGCCTGCTATCGTAGACAAGTGGACACGGGCTCAGATGGCGCTGGAAAATGGTGCAGATCTGGTAGTAGAATTGCCCTTTTTAGTCAGTGTTCAGGCGGCTGATTTCTTTGGCCAAGGAGCTGTGGATATCTTGGCTAGGTTGGGCATTGATAGCCTCGCTTTTGGGACGGAGGAAGTTCTGGATTATCAGAGAATTGCCGACCTATACACCGAGCAAGGTGCTGACATGCAGAAATTTGTAGATAATCTGCCTGATTCCCTCTCTTATCCCCAGAAAACCCAAGCCATGTGGAAGGAATTTGCTGGCCTTGATTTTTCTGGCAATACGCCCAATCATGTTCTAGCTCTAGCTTATGCCAAGGCAATTGCAGGACGAAACATCAACCTGCATCCAATTCAACGTCAGGGGGCGGGTTACCATTCTGTGGACAAGGATGTGGACTTTGCCTCGGCGACAGCTATCCGCCAGCATCAATCAGACAAAGATTTCTTAGAACGCTTTATGCCTTCGGTTGCCCTCTTTGAGCAGACCAGTAAGGTGAGCTGGGAAGACTATTTTCCCTTGCTCCGCTATCAAATCTTGTCAAATCCAGACCTGACCACCATCTATCAGGTCAATCAAGAAATGGCAGTGCGTATCAAGGATGCCATCAAGATAGCCCAGTCTGTGGAGGAATTGGTCGAGGTAGTTGCCACCAAACGCTACACCAAGGCGCGTGTACGACGCCTCTTGACCTATATCTTGGTGCAGGTCAGAGAAAGTGACTTGCCAGAAGCCATTCATGTCCTTGGCTTTACCGAAAAAGGCAGACAACACCTCAAGTCTCTGAAAGGGCAGGTCCATCTAGTCAGCCGAATTGGCAAAGAACCTTGGGATACCATGACACAAAAGGCAGACCAGATTTACCAACTAGGACACCCAAGTATAGCAGAGCAGAATTTCGGAAGAGCGCCGATTAGAATAGAAACAAACTAAGTCTACTGAAAGGTAGGCTTTTTTAGAAGATTTTCGAATAAATAGATAGAAAAGAAAAATCTTGTACAAGTTCCTGATAATTTCTTTCTTTTTGTGTATAATAGTGGAAAAGAGGTAAAACGAGGTATGGTTATGGAAGCAGTTCTTTACTCAACATTCCGAAATCATTTAAAGGACTACATGAAAAAGGTAAACGATGAATTTGAGCCTTTGACAGTGGTCAATAAAAACCCAGATGAGGATATTGTAGTCCTTTCAAAGAGCGAGTGGGATAGTATTCAGGAAACTCTGAGAATCGCTCAAAATAAGGAACTTTCTGACAAGGTCTTGCGAGGAATAGCTCAAGTTCGTGCTGGAAGCGCTCAGCTGCATGTGATTGAGGAGTGAGGAATGCTGCTCAAATTTACAGAAGATGCCTGGGCGGATTATTGCTATTGGCAAAACCAAGATAAGAAAACATTAAAAAGAATCAATAAATTAATCAAGGATATTCAACGCGATCCTTTTGTAGGAATGGGGAAACCAGAACCGCTCAAGTATGATTATCAAGGAGCTTGGTCGCGGCGCATTGATGCAGAAAATCGCTTGATTTATATGATAGATGGAGATAGCGTGGCTTTCTTGTCCTTCAAAGATCATTACTAAGTCTACTGAAAGGTAGGTTTTTTTATTTTAGAAATTTTAGATAGTCAATTGAAGATAAAGTTTTTGGAAAATGACAGACTTCCTAAGTTAAGAAATCAGTAAAAAATTATTAGTATAATAACTAGATTCTTGTCCCTTGAATCCGCTTTATAGCTCTTATTTTGTGGTATAATCATGATAATATAGATTAAAAGGGGTTTATATGAAAAATATAATGACGAGGATTCTTAATTTTTTTCTGAATTTCAAACCATTGAAATATTTATTGAGAAGGCCATCATGGAGTAGTAATGTTAGAATTGTAGAATGGTACAAAATATTTATAGCCAGTATATGGGTACTATATCTTGCACTTGAGATTGAACAATTTAAACGCTTTGCTTTACCTATCTATAAATTTTTATCTAATTATAATTTTTTAAAAGCTATTATTTCAAATTTATATGAGAATCGTGTAATAGTATTGTTAGCACTGACTATACCAACAATATTGTTCTGGTTTTTAGACATAATTTTTAAAAAAGTTAGTTACAAGAAACTGGATCCAGAGCTATTTCCAGAATATGATTTAGATGAATATCCTTATCAAGCTCATCTGGTGGAGTTTTTAAATAGTCCAGACTCTATTCATAATGTCTTCTGGCTGGATGGTTCTTGGGGGAGTGGGAAAACATTTTTTATAAAGACGTTTTTTGAAAATCAAATTTACAAAAAGAAAGAAATCTACTATATTTCCTGCTTTGGGATAAAAACAAGAGAGCAAGCCGAGAAAATATTGATCAATGAAATAGAAAAACAATCCATACTCGGAAATTTGGACTTTATTCCACTTGTTGGAGGAGTTTTTAAATGGTTCTTTAAAACAGTTGGAACGGATTTGATGAAGCGGGATTCTATCATTATTTTTGATGATTTTGAACGGGTTTCATATACAGAAACATCAGATAACCCTTCAGATTATAATGATTTATTAGGTTATATTGACTATCTTTCTGAGAATAAAAGATTCAAAATTATTGTAGTTTTAAATAGTGAGGAAATAAAATCAACAAAGAAAAACCTCATTGATAATAAATTTAAGCTGAATCAGAATCCAATGGCATCTACAGAAGAAGTTATAGAAAACATATTGAAAAAGAGTAAATTGAGAGATGATGACTTTGGGAAAATTCTATCTTTGATTTTTAAAATTTATTATGCAAATATAGAGGAAAGAGTTGTACAAGATAAGAACAAAGATTTAAAAGTAAAAAAATCAAGTTTAAGAGAGTTCCAGAAGTCATTAGAAGAACTTTCAAATATAATCGAGAGCGATTATAGAACGAATATGTTTCTACCATATTCTAGTAGAAAGATATCAAATTATATCGTTGATTGTATGAATGGACGCATGGGAACTGGTAGTATTCTAGTATCATTTTTTGAAATTTATAATAATTATAAATACGCTTATCAAATAGATGAATATGATAAGGGATATGAATTAGACGCCTATTTTCATTTTGAAATGTTAGAGAAGTTTATATATTTAAGTTCTGAGGATTCTGTGCCTACTTCAAAAGAAGAGATGTATTTTAATCTCAGCTATGAAAACAAACTTATATATTATTTTCAATTATTATCCTGTCTATGGGAAGTAGGACTAGGGAATTTATTTATATCAAAAACAGACAACAAAGTGTATTATAATCCTACTAAAGAACTTATTAGCGAGCCCCAAAAGTGTTTAGTTGAAATTTACTATGATGTTTTTAACAATAATATAAAAGATGATTATCGAATTAATGACGTAAAGAAATTTGAAGATACAAGGTATCAGAACTTTATAAAACATTGCCTACCTACGAAGTTAGATCGACAAATTACAATTAATAATATTCCATTAGACAAATTAATACAAGAGAGCTTTGAAATAGATGGTTCTTTGTCTAAATTTCAATAGAAACTCTTCAATTTGGGTTTGTGAAAATCGGTTTTTTATGATAGAATATTAAGGAATGTATGTCATTCGATAAACAAATTTAATGAGGTAAAAACATGGAAATCATGACACTTGCGATTGCTGTTTTTGCCGTCATCATTGGTTTAGTCATTGGATATGTCAGCATCTCAGCTAAGATGAAATCATCTCAAGAGGCTGCAGAGTTGATGCTTCTAAATGCTGAACAAGAAGCAACTAATTTACGAGGACAAGCTGAGCGCGAAGCGGATTTATTGCTAAATGAAGCCAAGAGCGAAAGCAAGTCTCTTAAAAAAGAAGCACTATTGGAGGCCAAAGAGGAAGCCAGAAAATACCGTGAAGAAGTGGACGCTGAATTTAAGTCAGAACGTCAGGAGCTCAAGCAAATTGAAAGTCGGTTGACGGAGAGAGCTGCGAGCCTTGACCGCAAAGACGACAATTTGACGAACAAAGAAAAAACACTTGAACAAAAAGAACAAAGTATTTCTGATAGAGCAAAAAACCTTGATGCACGTGAAGAGCAATTAGAGGAAGTCGAAAGACAAAAAGAAGCTGAACTTGAACGTATCAGTTCCCTTTCCCAAACTGAGGCTCGAGATATTATCTTGGCTCAAACAGAGGAAAACTTGAGCAAGGAAATTGCTAGTCGCATTCGTGAGGCTGAGCAAGAGGTGAAGGAACGTTCAGACAAGATTGCCAAAGATATCTTGGTTCAGGCTATGCAGCGTATCGCTGGTGACTATGTAGCAGAGTCAACAAACTCGACAGTTCACCTACCAGATGATACCATGAAGGGGCGCATTATCGGTCGTGAAGGTCGCAATATTCGTACCTTTGAAAGTTTGACAGGGGTTGATGTGATTATCGACGATACACCGGAAGTGGTAACCTTGTCAGGATTTGATCCGATTCGACGTGAGATTGCTCGTATGACCATGGAAATGTTGCTCAAGGACGGCCGTATCCACCCAGCTCGTATCGAGGAGTTGGTGGAGAAAAACCGTCAAGAGATTGACAATAAGATCCGTGAATACGGTGAGGCTGCTGCCTATGAGATTGGTGCGCCAAACCTTCATCCAGACTTGATGAAGATTATGGGACGCTTGCAGTTCCGTACTTCTTATGGGCAAAATGTCTTGCGTCATTCGATTGAGGTTGCTAAGTTATCTGGTATCATCGCCAGTGAACTTGGTGAAAATGCAGCTCTTGCCCGTCGTGCTGGATTCCTTCATGACATCGGGAAAGCTATTGACCGCGAGGTTGAAGGTAGCCACGTTGAGATTGGTACGGAGTTGGCTCGTAAGTACAAGGAACACCCAGTTGTAGTGAATACCATTGCTAGCCACCACGGCGATGTCGAAGCCGAAAGCGTCATTGCAGTGATCGTTGCTGCAGCAGATGCCTTGAGTGCAGCGCGTCCAGGTGCTCGTAGTGAATCTCTTGAAAGCTACATCAAGCGTCTCCATGATTTGGAAGAAATCGCCAATGGCTTTGAAGGAGTGCAAAATAGCTTTGCCCTTCAAGCAGGACGTGAAATTCGTATCATGGTTAATCCAGGACAAATCAAAGACGACAAAGTCACAATCTTGGCTCACAAAGTTCGTGAGAAAATTGAAAATAATCTCGATTACCCAGGAAATATCAAGGTAACCGTGATCCGCGAACTTCGTGCAGTAGATTATGCTAAATAAATAAGAAAGAGCAGTTGAAATATTACTGCTTTTTTGTTACACTAGATAGAAAGACTGTAGAAGGATAACTGACGTGATCATCAGTATCCGAGAGAAATTTCACTTTATTTCACAGACTAACTAAAGGAGACATAATGGCAGACCGAGGCTTGCTAATCGTTTTTTCTGGTCCTTCAGGAGTTGGGAAAGGAACGGTTAGAAGAGAGATTTTTGAGAGTTCTGAGAATCAATTTCAATACTCTGTATCGATGACGACGCGTGCACAACGTCCTGGTGAAGTGGACGGAGTGGACTATTTCTTCCGTACTCGTGAAGAGTTTGAAGAGCTGATCCGTCAAGGTCAGATGTTGGAATATGCAGAATATGTCGGTAACTACTATGGAACTCCTCTGACCTATGTCAATGAAACTCTGGACAAGGGAATCGATGTCTTTCTTGAGATTGAAGTGCAGGGAGCCCTTCAGGTTAAGAAAAAAGTTCCAGATGCTGTCTTTATCTTTTTAACGCCACCAGATTTGGATGAATTGCAAGACCGCTTGGTAGGTCGTGGAACAGATAGCGCAGAAGTGATTGCCCAACGAATCGAAAAAGCCAAGGAAGAAATTGCTCTCATGCGTGAGTATGATTATGCCATTGTCAACGATCAGGTGCCCCTCGCTGCTGAACGTGTCAAGCGTGTGATCGAAGCAGAACACTTCCGTGTGGACCGTGTCATTGGTCACTACCAGGAGATGTTGCCAAAATCTCCAACTACTCGATAAACTATAGGAAACAGGTACAAGCAAATGATGTTAAAACCCTCTATCGATACCTTGCTAGACAAGGTGCCATCAAAATATTCACTCGTAATCTTGGAAGCAAAACGTGCCCACGAACTAGAAGCAGGCGCGCCAGCAACTCAAGAGTTTAAGTCTGAAAAATCAACTCTTCGCGCTTTGGAAGAAATCGAGTCAGGAAATGTAACCATTCACCCAGATCCAGAAGGAAAACGTGAAGCGGTTCGTCTCCGTATCGAAGAAGAAAAACGCCGCAAAGAAGAAGAAGAAAAGAAAATCAAAGAGCAAATCGCTAAAGAAAAAGAAGATGGTGAAAAAATTTAAGGTTGGGGGGACTCAATCTTATTTTTTCTATTGCAAGAATTTACTGACAAGGAGGAGGTGAGAAGATGGCTATCGCAAAAATTATCGTGGATGTTCCCCTGATGCAGACGGACCAGCCTTACAGTTACAAGGTCCCTGAGGAATTTGTAGACATGCTGGAAGTCGGTATGCGGGTCCATGTCCCCTTCGGCAAGGGTAATCGTTTGATCCAAGGGATTGTGCTAGATTTGGAGTTCCAGTCAGATGAGGAAGAAGCTGATCAGGACTTGAAGGAGATTGCAGAGGTGCTAGACTTTTCTCCCGTCTTGACTCAAGAGCAACTCTGGCTGGCTGAGGAGTTACGCAAGTCTGTCTTTTCTTATAAAATCTCCATCCTAAAAGCCATGTTGCCTGGATTTTTAAACTCCAGTTATGATAAGATTCTCTATCCTCTGGAAGGTCTGAGTCAGGCAGACCGAGAGCGTCTGTTTGGTTCAGAAGATTCGCTAGCCTTTTCTTCTCTAGACCTTGCCAAGCAGGCAGAAATGATGCGCTTGACTAGAAAAGGTCTGCTCCGCTTAGAATACCAGGCAGTCGATCAAAAGAAGGTCAAGACCCAGTCTTGGTATGAGGTTGATGATACTCGACTAGAGCAGATTGAGATTTCTGCGCGTGCTAAGAAAAAGGCAGAGCTGAGAGACTATCTGCTGTCTCATCCTGAAAGTGCTCCTCTGGCTAGTTTGTTAGATTCCTACTCACGGGAGCAAGTCAACTTCTTTGTGGAACAAGGTGCTGTGTCTATAGTCCAAAAGGAAGTGCAACGCTCAGCCGCTTATTTTGAAGGCATTGAAGCAAGTACACCTTTGGAGCTGAACCCAGAGCAAAGACAAGCTCGCGATGCGGTTGTCAGTGCTATTGGTAGTCAACAGCCTCCATTCCTCCTTCAAGGGATTACAGGAAGTGGGAAAACGGAGGTTTACTTGCAGATTATCCAAGGAGCCTTGGATAAGGGTAAGACGGCTATTTTGCTGGTGCCTGAGATTTCTCTGACGCCACAAATGACGGAGCGTTTTATTGCTCGATTTGGTGAGAAAGTAGCCATTCTTCACTCAGGCCTGTCCAATGGTGAAAAGTACGACGAATGGCGCAAGGTTGAGCGTGGCGATGCCCAAGTTGTTGTTGGCGCTCGATCAGCTATCTTTGCTCCTTTGAAAAATCTAGGTGTTATAATTATCGACGAAGAGCATGAAGCTAGCTACAAACAAGACAGCAATCCACGTTACCATGCTAGAGAGGTCGCCATTCTACGGGCCCAGTACAATCAAGCAGCTCTCGTACTTGGGTCTGCCACACCGAGCCTTGAGAGTCGTGCCCGTGCTGGAAAAGGTGTCTATCACCACTTACGTCTGACCCAACGAGCCAATCCTATGGCTACGATTCCAGAGGTTCAAGTGATTGACTTTCGGGACTATATCGGACAAAATGAGACATCAAACTTTACGCCTCCTTTGCTAGAGGCCATCCAAGACCGTCTGGATAAAAAAGAGCAGGTAGTCCTCATGCTCAACCGTCGGGGTTATTCTAGCTTTGTTATGTGTCGAGAGTGTGGGACGGTAGATAGCTGCCCCAACTGTGACATTTCTTTGACTCTCCACATGGATACCAAGACCATGAACTGCCATTACTGTGGCTTTTCTAAGGGAATTCCTCATGTCTGTCCCAACTGTCAGAGTCGCAGCATTCGCTACTACGGTACAGGGACTCAGAAAGCTTACGATGAGCTGGCAGAGCTCTTTCCTCAGGCTCGCATTCTGCGGATGGATGTGGATACGACCCGCAGGAAAGGTAGTCACCAAGCTCTTCTTGACCAGTTTGGTCAAGGGGAAGCGGATATCTTGCTGGGAACTCAGATGATTGCCAAGGGCTTGGATTTCCCAAATGTGACCTTGGTCGGAGTGCTCAATGCGGATACGGCCTTGAATCTGCCTGATTTCCGTTCTTCTGAGAGAACCTTCCAACTCTTGACCCAGGTGGCTGGTCGTGCAGGTCGAGCGGAAAAGGCTGGGCAGGTCTTGATCCAGTCTTACAATCCAGAACACTATGCCATTCGTTTTGCAAAAGATCAGGATTACGAAGGTTTTTATGCCTATGAAATGAGTATCAGACGCCAACTCGGCTATCCGCCTTATTATTTCACTATTGGGATTACCCTCTCTCACAAGAAAGAAGAAGAGGTTGTCAAACGTGCCTATGAAGTTATGGGAATTTTGCGATCAGGTTTATCGGAAACTAGTAAAATCCTTGGACCGACACCAAAACCCATTGCCCGTACCCACAACCTTTATCATTACCAGATTTTGATTAAATACCGTTTAGAAGATGAGCTGGGACCAACTCTTAACCAGGTCTTGGCCTTGACTCAAGAACGTGAAAATAGCGAGCTTCGTCTCAGCATTGACCACGAACCGCAACAGTTTTTATAAGAAGGAGAAGAAATGACAAAACTAATCTTTATGGGAACACCTGATTTTTCAGCGACAGTTTTGAAGGGTTTGTTATCAGATGATCGTTACGAGATTCTAGCTGTTGTGACCCAGCCAGACCGCGCTGTCGGCCGTAAAAAAGTGGTCCAAGAAACCCCAGTCAAGCAGGCTGCTAAAGAAGCAGGCCTTCCTATCTACCAACCAGAAAAATTATCTGGAAGCCCAGAGCTGGAAGCTATTATGAATTTAGGAGCAGATGGGATTGTGACCGCTGCTTTTGGGCAGTTTCTCCCAAGTAAACTTCTTGATAGCATGGACTTTGCGGTTAACGTTCACGCTTCCCTTCTTCCCAAACACCGTGGTGGCGCTCCCATTCATTATGCCTTGATTCAAGGAGATGAGGAAGCTGGTGTGACCATTATGGAAATGGTTAAAGAAATGGATGCAGGAGATATGATTTCCCGTCGCAGTATTCCCATCACAGATGAGGACAATGTTGGTACCTTGTTTGAAAAATTGGCGATTGTTGGTCGTGATTTGCTTTTGGATACGCTACCTGGCTACCTAACAGGAGAAATCCAACCTGAACCACAGGATCCTAGTCAAGTCACTTTCTCGCCAAATATCAAGCCAGAAGAAGAGAAACTGGATTGGACTAAAACCAATCGCCAACTTTTCAACCAAATCCGTGGGATGAATCCGTGGCCTGTTGCTCATACTTTCCTTAAGGGCGACCGCTTTAAGATTTATGAAGCCCTGCCAGTAAAAGGTCAGGGAGCTCCAGGTGAGATCCTCTCAATTGGTAAAAAGGAATTGATCGTCGCAACGGCTGAAGGAGCTCTATCTCTCAAACAAGTGCAGCCAGCAGGCAAGCCTAAGATGGACATCGCTTCCTTCCTCAACGGAGTTGGTCGTACTTTGACTGTAGGAGAACGATTTGGTGACTAAAGTAGAAACGGCTAGAAGTCTAGCTCTAGCAGTGCTAGAGGATGTTCTAGTCAACCAAGCATATTCGAATATTGCTTTAAACAAACACCTCAAGGGGAGTCAACTCTCAGCAGCAGATAAGGGTTTGGTGACAGAGATTGTCTACGGTACGGTAGCCCGAAAACTGACTCTGGAATGGTACCTGTCCCACTTTATCGAAGACCGGGATAAGCTAGATAACTGGCTCTATATCCTGCTCCTTCTGAGTGCCTACCAACTTCGGTATTTGGATAAGATTCCTAATCACGCTGTAGTCAATGAAGCGGTAGAGCTAGCTAAAGCCCGTAAAAAAGGCAGTGAAAAATTGGTCAACGCTGTCCTGCGTCGTATTTTGCGAGAAGGCTGGCCAGACATTGACAGTATCAAACGTAAAAACAAGCGTGATTCCATTGCCTATTCTCTCCCAGTTTGGCTAGTATCTAAGCTCAAGGAAGAGTACGGTGAAGAGAGAGCACAAGCCATCTTTAAAAGTCTCTTGGTGCGCAACAAAGCTAGCATCCGGGTGACCAACTTGAGCCGAAAAGAGGAAATCAAAGCTTTGTTAGAGGCGACCGATTCCCCTTTAGCGGCCACTGGTCTGGTCAAGGAGCAAGGCCACTTTGCAGGACATGATTTGTTCGCAGAAGGGGCCATTACCATCCAAGATGAGTCCAGTCAACTGGTTGCTCCGACTCTTGATCTACAAGGTGATGAACAGGTCCTAGATGCCTGTGCCGCTCCGGGTGGGAAAACAGCTCATATGGCTTCTTACCTCACATCTGGTAAGGTGACGGCTCTGGACTTGTATGACCATAAGTTGGACTTGATCCAAGAAAATGCGGAGCGTCTGGGTGTGGCAGATCGAGTGCAAACGCAAAAATTGGATGCCAGAAAAGTGCATGAGTTTTTCGGTCGGGACTCTTTTGATAAGATTTTAGTAGATGCTCCCTGTTCTGGAATTGGACTTTTACGTCGTAAACCAGACATCAAATACAATAAAGAAACAGCAGATTTCACATCCTTACAGGAAATTCAGCTGGAAATATTAGGTAGTGTTTGTCAAACGCTACGTAAAGGTGGTATAATAACTTATAGTACCTGTACTATTGTCTCTGAGGAGAACTTTCAAGTCGTTGAGGCGTTTTTAGAAAGTCATCCCGAGTTCGAGCAGGTTAAACTAGAACACGAATGTAAAGATATCCTGAAAGATGGCTGCATCCTGATCACTCCTGAATTGTATGGAAGTGATGGATTTTTTATCAGCCAATTTCGCAAGATATCAGAATAGGAAGGAACTGACACAATGGAAATAGCATTATTAACAGATGTTGGTCAGAAACGGACAAATAATCAGGACTATGTCAATCACTTTGTCAACCGAGCAGGACGCACTATGATCATCTTGGCTGACGGGATGGGAGGGCACCGTGCAGGAAATATCGCTAGTGAGATGGCCGTAACAGACCTTGGTGTGGCTTGGGTGGATACCCAAATTGACTCAGTCAATGAAGTTCGTGAGTGGTTTGCCCACTACCTGGAGATTGAAAATCAAAAAATTCATCAACTAGGTCAGGACGAAGCCTACAGAGGTATGGGAACAACGCTAGAAGCTGTTGCGTTTATTGACAACCAAGCCATCTATGCTCACATTGGAGATTCTCGTATCGGTTTGATTCGTGGAGAAGAATACCACCAGTTGACGAGTGACCATTCTTTGGTCAATGAATTGCTCAAGGCTGGTCAATTGACTCCAGAAGAAGCAGAAACTCACCCTCAAAAGAATATCATTACCCAGTCTATCGGACAAAAGGATGAAATCCAGCCAGATTTTGGGATGATTACATTGGAGTCAGGAGATTATCTCTTGCTCAATAGTGATGGTTTGACCAATATGATTTCGGCAAGCGAGATTTATGATATCGTAACCAGTGATATTTCCCTAGCAGACAAGGCGGCAACCCTCATTCGCTTCGCTAACAATGCAGGAGGTTTAGACAACATTACGGTTGCCCTTGTTTACATGAACGAGGAGGCAGCAGAATGATCCAAATCGGCAAGATTTTTGCCGGGCGGTATCGGATTGTCAAGCAGATTGGTCGAGGAGGCATGGCAGATGTTTACTTGGCCAAGGATTTGATCCTAGACGGGGAAGAAGTGGCAGTGAAGGTCCTGAGGACCAACTACCAGACGGACCCGATTGCTGTGGCACGTTTTCAGCGCGAAGCGAGAGCCATGGCGGATCTGGACCATCCTCATATCGTTCGGATAACAGATATTGGTGAGGAAGACGGTCAACAGTACCTGGCTATGGAATACGTAGCAGGCCTTGACCTCAAGCGTTATATCAAAGAACACTATCCTCTTTCAAATGAAGAAGCAGTTCGGATTATGGGGCAAATCCTCTTGGCCATGCGCTTAGCCCATACTCGAGGAATCGTTCACCGGGATTTGAAACCTCAAAATATCCTCTTGACACCTGACGGCACAGCTAAGGTCACGGACTTTGGGATTGCCGTAGCCTTTGCAGAGACCAGTCTGACCCAGACAAACTCAATGTTAGGCTCTGTTCATTATTTGTCACCTGAGCAAGCGCGTGGTTCTAAAGCGACCTTCCAGAGTGATATCTATGCAATGGGGATCATCTTCTATGAAATGCTGACAGGTCATATCCCCTATGATGGGGATAGCGCAGTTACGATTGCCCTCCAGCATTTCCAGAAGCCACTTCCGTCCGTCATAGCTGAAAACCCATCTGTCCCTCAGGCTTTGGAAAATGTTGTCATCAAGGCGACTGCTAAGAAGCTGTCAGATCGTTATCAGTCTGTTTCGGAAATGTATGTGGACTTGTCAACTAGCTTGTCTTATAATCGTCGCAATGAACCGAAACTGGTCTTTGACGATGCGAGTAAGGCAGATACTAAGACTTTGCCTAAAGTTCCACAAAGTACACTGACATCGATTCCAAAAGCTCCGGCGCAAGAAGAACGCCCTCAGCCAAAGAAACCAACTCAACCAGTGGCAGAGCCTGCTCCAGCGCCAAAGCCTGCCAAGAAACGGAAGTTTAAGGCTCGCTATATGATTCTTTTAGCTAGTCTTCTATTGGTTGCAGCCTCTTTGGTCTGGATTTTGGCAAGAACACCAGCAACGATTGCTATTCCTGACGTAGCTGGACAAACCGTTGCAGAGGCTAAGGAAGCTCTGAAAAAATCCAAGTTTGAAGCCGGTGAAGAAAAGTCAGAAGCCAGCGATACAGTAGCAGAGGGACGTGTTATTCGAACGGATCCAGAAGCTGGTAGCAGCCGAAAAGAAGGAACCAAGGTCAATTTGATTGTTTCTTCTGGTAAGCAATCCTTCCAATTGAGCAATTACGTCGGACGTAAGTATACGGAAGTCGTAGCCGAACTCAAGGAGAAGAAGGTTCCTGAAAATCTAATTAAGATGGAAGAGGAAGAATCCAGCGAAAGCGAACCTGGAACCGTCCTCAGACAGACTCCTGCTTCGGGTTCGACTTATGATCTCTCAAAAGCCACTACGATTACCTTAACAGTAGCTAAGAAGGTGACTAGTGTCAGCATGCCGAACTACATCGGTTCAAGTCTCGAGTTTACAAAGAATAACTTGACTCAGATTGTCGGTGTGAAGGAAGCAAATATTGAGGTTGTAGAAGTATCGACTGCTCCTGAAGGAACGGCAGAAGGAACTGTTGTAAATCAAACGCCAAGAGCAGGAGAACAGGTTGATCTTGCAAGTACGCGTATCAAACTTTCCATCTACAAACCAAAAACACCACCGTCAACTTCATCCTCTAATCCTGCCCAACGTGGGAACCAGGGTTCTCCTACAAGTCCAAACCAGGGGAACCAACAAGGAAATCAACAAGGGAACACTCCTTCTAGCAGTTCATCCAATAGTGAAGGAACTCACGAAAGTTCTCGAGATTAAACGAATCTTTGTCATGATTTCATGACAAAGATTTTTTTTCACAAGATTTTGTGATAAAATATAGGGAGTAGAAAAAAGGAGGAGAAAATGGACGAATCGAGAGAGTTGAATGCCGTCATTGATGTGATTATGCTAGCAGGAACCATTCTCCTGAAAAGTGGCTCAGAGATTCATCGGGTTGAGGATACTATGATCCGTATTGCCCATTCGCAGGGAATAATGGATTGCAATGTTCTTGCCATGCCCGCAGCTATTTTTTTTTCTATCGAAAACACCAATATTTCTCGGATGAAACGGGTGACCTCGTCCTCTTATAACATTGAAAAAGTCTGTGATGTCAACCAAGTATCACGGGAGCTTGTCGGAGGGCAGATTGATCTCTCGACAGCCTTTAAAAAGCTGAAAGAAATCGGCAATCAAGCCCTTCCTTATACCAAGTTCCAAGTGACTGTGGCAGCGACCCTCAGTGCCCCTTTCTTCTCGATTATGTTTGGGGGCAATGTCTATGACGCTTTTGGCGCGGCTATTGCGACCTTATTTGGATTTGCCTTCTCTCTCTACGTAGAGAAGTTTGTCCGCATTCCTTTTGTAACGGCCTTTGCGGGTGCCTTTGTTTTCGGATTGATCGCCCAGTTCTGGGCCCGCTATACAGGATTTCCTTCGACGGCAGACCTGATTATAGCAGGAGCGGTCATGCCCTTTGTTCCAGGGATTGCTCTGACAAATGCGGTACGGGATATCATGACCAACCATATCAACTCTGGTATGAGCAAGATGTTTGAATCTTTGCTCATTACCCTCGCTTTAGGGGCCGGCACCTCTGTCGCCCTGGTTTTGATGACTTAAGATGACTCTAACAAGTATTTTGCTCCAAGCAGTGGCGAGTTTACTCGCCATTATCACCTTTCTAATCGTACTGAATGTTCAACGCTCCATGCTCCTACCTGGTGGTGTTTTGGGAATGGGCGTTTGGCTCCTCTATCTCGTCCTCAAAGAACCAACCAATGTTATTGTCGCGACCTTTATCGCAGCAGTAATTGGCTCTTGCATCAGCCAGATTTTAAGTATTGTCTACAAGACACCAGCGGTGGTCTTTGTCTTGGCTATTCTTGCCCCCTTGGTGCCAGGTTATTTATCCTATCGAACGACAGCTTTCTTTGTGACAGGCGATTACAGCCATGCAATTGCTAGCGCGACTTTGGTGGTTATGTTAGCTCTTGTTATTTCTATTGGAATGGCAAGTGGAACGGTAATTCTAAAGCTTTATTACTACATCCGAAAACAACGAGGAATCTCTTCCTAATACAATCAAAGCAAAGACTTGATTTGTTGAATCAAGTCTTTTTTCTCTCTTTTGTTCCTATTTGTGATAAAATAGAATGAAACGATTTTTTACAATGAATGAAAAAACAGAGGTAAATATGACAATCGGTATTGATAAGATTGGTTTTGCGACCAGTCAATATGTCTTGAAATTACAAGACTTAGCAGAAGCGAGGGGAGTTGACCCCGAAAAATTTAGCAAGGGACTCTTGTTAAATGAAATTAGTATTGCTCCACTGACTGAGGACATTGTTACCTTGGCAGCTAGTGCAAGCAACTCTATTTTAACAGACAAAGAAAAAGAAGAAATCGATATGGTCATCGTGGCGACTGAGTCAGGAATTGACCAGAGTAAGGCAGCGGCAGTCTTTGTTCATGGCCTATTAGGCATTCAGCCTTTCGCCCGTAGCTTTGAAATCAAAGAAGCCTGCTATGGAGCGACAGCTGCCCTTCATTATGCTAAATTGCATGTGGAAAATTCTCCAGAGTCCAAGGTTTTAGTCATTGCCAGTGATATTGCCAAGTATGGTGTGGAAACTCCGGGTGAGCCAACCCAGGGAGCTGGAAGTGTGGCGATGCTAATCACGCAAAATCCACGTATCATGGCTTTTAACAATGATAACGTTGCTCAAACTCGTGACATCATGGATTTCTGGCGTCCAAACTATTCAAGCACTCCTTATGTAAACGGCATGTACTCGACCCAACAGTATCTTGATTGCCTGACAACGACTTGGGATGAATACAAGAAACGCTACGATTGGACTATGGATGACTTTGCGGCTATCTGTTTCCACTTGCCTTATCCTAAGTTGGCCCTAAAAGGCTTGCGCAAGATGATGGACAAAACTTTGTCTAAAGAAAAAAAGGATAGTTTGCAAGAGAACTTTGACAAGTCCATTCTCTACAGTCAGATGATTGGGAATATCTATACAGGTTCCCTCTTCCTCGGCCTCCTTTCTCTTTTGGAAAATGCAGAGACTTTGAAGGCTGGAGATAAAATTGCCCTCTACAGTTACGGAAGTGGAGCGGTTTCAGAGTTCTTTAGTGGTGAATTGGTCGAAGACTATGAAGCTTACCTTGATAAGGACCGCTTGAGCAAACTCAAGCAACGTACAGCATTGTCAGTTGCAGACTATGAAAAAGTCTTCTTCGAAGAATTGCAGTTGGATGAGTCTGGCTCAGCTCAATTTGCAGACTATGAACATCAAGACTATGCCTTGGTTGAAATTATCGACCACCAACGCCGTTATAGCAAGGTTGAAAAATAATGAAGATAAGTTGGAATGGATTTTCTAAAAAATCATACCATGAGCGCCTTGAGTTACTGAAAGCTCAGGCGCTCCTTAGTCCTGAAAAGCAAACGAGTCTCGAGCAGGATGAACAAGTCAGCTTGGCAGTTGCAGACCAGCTGAGTGAGAATGTAGTGGGAACTTTTTCTCTACCTTATTCCATCATTCCAGAGCTTGTGGTGAATGGTCAGGGCTACACAGTTCCCTATGTGACAGAAGAACCGTCTGTGGTTGCTGCGGCTAGCTATGCTAGTAAAATCATCAAGCGAGCAGGTGGCTTTACTGCTCAAGTACATGAGCGCCAGATGATTGGTCAGGTAGCCCTTTATCAAGTTGCTGAACCTGAAAAAGCGCAAGAGAAGATTTCCAGCAAGAAAGCCGAACTCTTGGAACTTGCCAATCAAGCCTATCCTTCTATCGTCAAACGTGGAGGCGGGGCGCGTGATTTACATGTAGAGCAGATCAAAGGTGAAACAGACTTTCTCGTTGTCTATCTCCATGTCGATACCCAGGAAGCTATGGGAGCCAATATGCTCAACACCATGCTGGAAGCCTTGAAGGCAGTCTTAGAAGAACTCAGTCAAGGACAGAGTCTCATGGGAATTTTGTCCAACTACGCAACCGATTCTCTGGTGACTGCAAGTTGTCGTATCGCCTTTCGCTACTTGAGTCCCCAAAGGGACCAAGGACGAGAAATTGCGGAGAAAATAGCCTTGGCTAGCCAGCTTGCGCAGGCTGATCCTTACCGAGCAGCTACTCATAATAAAGGGATTTTTAACGGTATCGATGCCATTTTAATCGCCACGGGTAATGACTGGCGTGCCATCGAAGCTGGGGCCCATGCCTTTGCCAGTCGAGATGGACGCTATCAAGGTCTCAGTCAATGGACGCTGGACATGGAAAGAGAAGAATTGGTCGGTGAGATGACACTACCCATGCCGGTAGCGACCAAGGGTGGCTCAATCGGACTCAACCCACGTGTAGCCCTCAGTCATGAACTACTGGGAAATCCTTCAGCTAAGGAATTAGCTCAGATTATCGTGTCCATCGGTCTTGCCCAAAACTTTGCGGCCCTCAAAGCCTTGGTCAGTACGGGCATCCAGCAAGGCCACATGAAATTACAGGCCAAATCCTTAGCTCTCCTAGCAGGTGCTAGTGAGTCCGAGGTAGCTCCCCTCGTTGAGCGCCTCATCGCAGATAAAACCTTTAACTTAGAGACAGCCCAGCGCTATCTGAAAAGTTTACGATCATAAAAAACTCAGACGAATTCGTCTGAGTTTTCTTGTGTTTATACTCAATGAAAATCCAAAAGCAAACTAGGAAACTAGCCGCAGGCTGCTCAAAACACTGTTTTGAGGTTGCAGATGGAAGCTGACATGGTTTAAAGAGATTTTCGAAGAGTATTAAATACTTTTTCCTGGTAATAGGGTGACGGGTAAGAAGTAACCAGTTGTCGCTACTTCCTTGCCTTCAATCTTCTGCAAGAGGAGATCGACAGTGAGTTGGGCAATCTCTTTCATAGGTTGCTTAATCGTTGTCAGGTGAGGATAGTAGTTCTCGATAAAGTAAGTTCCATCATAGCCGATGACCTTGAGCTCATCAGGAACAGAAATTCCCAGCTCTTGAGCGATTTTGATCACTAGAATAGCTGTCAAATCATCCGAAGCAAAAATCGCATCTGGTTTCTGATGGGTCAAGATATTCTTGATTTCCATTTCTTTTCGGACGGGAGAAAAGTCACTCGAAACATTGATAATAGGCGCTTTTGGGAGTACAGAGGCAAATCCAGCATGGCGCAGTCCAGTCGGTGAGTTGGAATTGTCATTTCCTGTAATCATGATGATAGACCGAGCGCCTGTCTTGACCAAGGTTTGGGCTGCGAGGACCCCGCCACCGTAGTTATCAGAGGAGACGACAGGGATGTCTGGAGACAAGTTTCGGTCAAAGGAAATGATCGGTGCTGTCACGCGATTGTAGTCTTCGATTCCCAAGTTGTGACTTCCAGAAATGATACCGTCTACCTGATTGGCCTCCAGCATTTCAATGTACTCCCGTTCTTTTTCAGAGTCGTGTTCGCTGTTACAGATGATGGTCTTGTAGCCATTCTTGAATAGTTGGTGTTCCAACTTGTCAATCAACTCAGCATAAAAGACGTGACTGATGTTAGGAAAAATAAGTCCAATCAACTTGGCAGATTTTCCTTGGAGGCTTCGAGCCAGATTGTTGGGTTTATAGCCCAATTCTCGCATGGCTTCATTAACCTTTTGAATGGTTTTCTCAGATAGATAACCCTTTTTATTGATGACCCGTGAGACGGTAGTGGGGCTGACGCCTGCTAGTTTTGCGACATCAGTTAGTTTTGCGACCATAATCTAATTCATAGTAAGTTCCAGTTGGGTTTCCAGACTTGATCAGGATACCATTTTGGTCCGCATGTGGGAAGACACGACCAGAAAATACTTTTTCTCCTTTATTGATGAAAATTTCAAAGACTGACTTGTCGATGAAGATAGTGGCAGTAGTAGCTTGGTTATCGATAGGGCAAGAACGAGTCATACCAAATTCTTGAGCATACTGTTCACCAGCCTGACTACGATCCACTGTCACCTGTCCATTGACAAGGTCAAAGTTGATGGAAAGCCCCTTGCCTTCTTTATCAGCAAGTAAGACAATCTCGCTTTGGCTATTGGCCTCCAAGTTGAGCTCGAGTTCATAGGTGTTATTGGTTTGGGTACGATTTGAGAAGACCTCTTCAGAAGAACGAAGTTCTTTGACGGCTGCGACAGGGTATTGGTAGAGTTTGCCATCTTTGATAGTGAGTTCTTTGATCAATGAGAAGGTTCCTTGGTGGTCAAAACGGTCAGATGGGTAAGAAACATCTGGTAACCCAAGCCAACTTACTGCTAGTGCACGTCCATCTGGAGCGTTAAATGCTTGAGTTGCATAGGCTTCAAAACCATAGTCTAGATTTTGCAATGGAGACACATCTACCATTTTGGCATTTTCAGGGGCAAAGGAAGCCCCGACTTTGTACATGTTTGGATAGATATTATCATAGTCTAGAACACTCTTATCCAATCCTTGTGGACAGTAGAGAAGGACAGGTTGCTCCCCTACAAAGACTAGATTTGGACATTCCATCATGTAGGCAGTGCGGTCGTTAGCAAAGTCAAGGTCACCAATCGCTTGCCAGTTGGTGTAGTCATTATCTATAGCCTTATAGAGACGGACGAAGCCTTTTTTCTCCAAGTCCTGTCCACCGACGATGGCATAATATTGCCCCTTAAAGTTAAAAATTTGCGGATCGCGGAAGTGGTCAGTAGAGTCTGCTGGCTGGTCAATCAAGATCTTGTCAATCTTTGTAATCTTGCCATCCTTATCCATCAAAGCACCAATCTGGTAAGGGTGACGGATCCAATTATCATCTCGGACATTTCCAGTATAAAATAGGAACAACTGATCGCCGAACTGCATGGCAGAACCAGAGTAGGCACCGTGGCTATCTAATGGAGTATCTGGCAAAACTTTGACTCCAGTTTCTGTAAAGTGCACTAAATCATCACTTTCAAGCTGCACCCAAGACTTCAACCCATGGGCTGCACCAAAGGGGAAGTTTTGGTAAAAGAGAATCCATTTGCCATCAAAATAAGAAAAGCCATTTGGATCATTGAGAAGCCCCATTTTAGGCTCAACATGGTAACGAGTATGCCAAGGAGATTGTGCCATCTTTTCCTTGATTTGCTTGATTTCATCATTAGACCAGTCTTCATAGCGTCTGTAACGGCGCTCGGTTGTCCATTCCATTTTATCTTTCCTCCATAAGTTCTGCTATCTTAATAGTAACCGTTTTCGACCAAAAAAGCAAGTCTTTTATGTTAAAAAATAGCAAAAAATGTCAAACGATTATCATAAAATAAAAGAAGAGGATTCAGCTAACTTTCACGAAAAAATGAAAGAAAATGAAAAATAAAAGCTTTGAACCCTCTAATAACAAGATATTTTTATGAGTAAATAGGAGAACTCAGTCAAAAACTATCATAAAGGAATATAAAGAAGAGGAGAAGAATAAAAAATTCTGCAAAACGCTTGACATATTTTAGAAACGTGATAAAATAATAGTCGTAGGGCGAATAAAATCGCTTTCAAACAAGAACAAAATTTTATAAGGAGATTTTTGCAAATGAACAATCAGGATATTGCAAAAAAGGTCATCGAAGCCCTTGGTGGACGTGAAAATGTCAACAGTGTAGCCCACTGTGCGACTCGTCTACGTGTCATGGTCAAAGATGAAGGGAAAATCAATAAGGAAGTGATTGAGAACTTGGATAAAGTTCAAGGAGCTTTCTTTAACTCAGGCCAATACCAAATCATCTTTGGTACTGGTACAGTAAACAAGATGTACGATGAAGTCGTTGCACTTGGTTTGCCAACCTCTTCTAAAGAAGACATGAAAGCAGAAGCTGCTAAACAAGGAAACTGGTTCCAACGTGCTATCCGTACTTTCGGTGACGTCTTCGTGCCAATCATCCCAGTTATCGTAGCAACTGGTCTCTTCATGGGTGTTCGTGGTCTCTTGACTGCTCTTGGGATGACACTTCCAGAAGATGTGACAACTTACACTCAAATCTTGACTGATACAGCCTTTATTATCTTGCCAGGATTGGTTGTTTGGTCAACCTTCCGTGTATTCGGTGGTAACCCAGCCGTTGGTATCGTCCTTGGTATGATGCTCGTATCTGACTCACTTCCAAATGCCTGGGCTGTTGCTTCTGGTGGTGAAGTAACTGCAATGCAGTTCTTCGGATTTATCCCAGTTGTAGGTTTGCAAGGTTCAGTTCTTCCAGCCTTCATCATCGGGGTTGTCGGAGCTAAATTTGAAAAAGCTGTTCGTAAAGTTGTTCCAGATGTACTTGACCTCTTGGTAACACCGTTCGTAACACTCCTTGTAATGTCAATCCTTGGATTGTTTGTTATCGGACCAGTCTTCCACGTTGTTGAAAGTTACATCCTCATTGGAACAAAAGCTATTCTTAACTTGCCATTCGGACTTGGTGGTTTCTTGATTGGTGGAGTTCACCAATTAATCGTCGTATCAGGTGTTCATCACATCTTCAACTTGCTTGAAGTTCAATTGCTTGCTGCTGACCATGCTAACCCATTCAACGCTATCATCACAGCTGCCATGACTGCTCAAGGTGCTGCGACAGTAGCCGTTGGTGTGAAAACTAAAAATCCTAAACTTAAAACACTTGCTTTCCCAGCTGCTCTTTCTGCCTTCCTAGGTATTACTGAGCCTGCTATCTTCGGGGTTAACTTGCGTTTCCGTAAACCATTCTTCCTTTCATTGATTGCTGGTGCAATCGGTGGTGGATTGGCATCTATCCTTGGACTTGCTGGTACTGGTAATGGTATCACAGTCATCCCTGGTACAATGCTTTACATTGGTAACGGACAACTTCTACAATACCTTCTTATGGTAGCTGTATCATTTGTACTTGGTTTTGCTCTTACTTACATGTTTGGTTACGAAGATGAAGTAGAAGAAGTTTCAGGAGCAATTTCTGAAGCTGAAACTGACCGTTTAACAGAAGAAGCAGTAACTGGTACTGTGGTTTCACCTAGCGAAGGTGTTATCCAAACACCAATCGTTGGTGACGTTGTTGCTCTTTCAAATGTGAATGACCCAGTATTCTCAAGTGGAGCTATGGGACAAGGTATCGCCGTGAAACCTAGCCAAGATGTTGTTTATGCACCAGCTGATGCTGAAGTAACAATCGTCTTCCCAACTGGCCATGCTTATGGATTGAGAACAGCTAACGGTGCTGAAATCTTAATTCACGTTGGTATCGACACTGTTTCAATGAACGGTGAAGGCTTCAACCATAAAGTTGCCCAAGGTGACAAGGTTAAAGCTGGAGATGTTCTTGGAACATTTGACTCAGCTAAGATTGCTGCTGCAGGTCTTGATAACACAACAATGGTTATCGTAACCAACACAGCAGACTACGCTTCTGTGACACCAGTCGCAAGCGGTTCAGTTGTCAAGGGTGACGCTATCATCGAAGTGAAAGCCTAGTCCTCTTCGAAAATCAAATTTAAAAACAAAACGAACAAATATTATGTTTGTTCGTTTTTACTTGGATGGTAAGATTTACAGAGGAAAATCTAAAATATTGAGAAATCTAGCCCTTTAAAATGTGCTATAATAGAGAAAACAAAGATAAGAGGTTTATCATGACAAAATTATATGGAAGCTTAGAAGCGGGCGGTACAAAGTTTGTCTGTGCTGTCGGAGATGAAAATTTTAACATTGTAGAAAAAACACAGTTTCCTACAACAACTCCTATCGAAACGATCGATAAAACCATCGAATTCTTTTCAAAATTCGATAATCTTGCAGGCCTTGCCATCGGTTCCTTTGGTCCTATTGATATCGATAAAAACTCAAAAACCTATGGTTTTATCACAACGACTCCAAAACCTCACTGGGCAAATGTAGACCTACTTGGTGCCCTTCGTCGTGCCCTCAACGTACCCATGTATTTCACCACTGACGTGAACAGCTCTGCCTATGGTGAAGTGGTTGCTCGTAACAATGCTGGTGGCCGTATCGAAAACTTGGTTTACTACACGATCGGTACAGGGATCGGTGCAGGTGTTATCCAACGTGGTGAGTTTATCGGTGGTGTGGGTCACCCTGAGATGGGTCATTACTATGTGGCTAAACACCCAATGGACGAGGAGAAAGAATTTAACGGAGTTTGTCCTTTCCACAAGGGCTGTTTGGAAGGCTTTGCGGCTGGTCCAAGCCTCGAAGCCCGTACAGGTATTCGTGGTGAAAACATCGAACTCAATAGTTCTGTCTGGGACGTTCAAGCCTACTATATCGCTCAAGCTGCGGTCAATGCCACCGTGACGTTCCGTCCAGACGTCATCGTCTTTGGTGGTGGGGTTATGGCCCAACAACACATGCTGGACCGTGTGCGTGAGAAATTCACAGCTCTCCTCAACGGCTACCTACCAGTACCAGATGTGCGTGACTATATCGTGACTCCAGCAGTTGCTGGAAATGGTTCTGCCACACTTGGGAACTTTGTCCTTGCTAAGAGTGTCGCAAAATAAAACAAAGAAAATATCCGCTTGGGCAACCAAACGGATTTTTCTATTCTCAAAACATCTGCCAGAAGAAATCAATAATATAAGTCAAACCATAAGTATAAACCACTAGGGTAAAGGGCTTGGTCAGAATGATGATAATCATATAGCGTTTG
The DNA here is from genome assembly GCA_905372585.1 of Streptococcus oralis. Lineage (GTDB taxonomy): Bacteria > Bacillota > Bacilli > Lactobacillales > Streptococcaceae > Streptococcus > Streptococcus oralis_CJ. The sequence goes on along the minus strand of CAJPPL010000001.1, from coordinate 40,322 downwards.
AAGGTCATCTTGGTGAGGGCAGCCAGCATGCAGAGAAAGTCAGCTGGACTGACAGGCCAGATCATCATAAAGATAAAGAACCGCTCGAAACGATTGCCCTTATCTAGCCAACCGATGTATTTGTCATAGGTACGCTTGCTGACGACGGACTGGACAAAGGCAGCTCCATAGAGACGGACGAGGTAAAAGATAATAGCACAGCCAATCACGATGCCGATATAGTTATAGATGGTTCCGATGATGTGGCCGTAAATAAAGACCCCAGCCACTGAGGTCAAAGCTCCCGGAATGATTGGAACAACGGTTTGTAGGATCTGTAAAAAGATAAAGAGTGGTGGTCCCCAAACCCCAGCTTGCTGGATAAAGGCCGATAGGGTTTCCTTGGATTGTAAAACACCCGCCTGATAGGCCCAAATACAGAAAATCAAGGTGCCGACTCCCCCAACGATAGATGAAATATTGATGACTTGCTGTAGAAGGGGAGAAACAGCTTTCATTTGCTTATCCTGTGACATGTAAACTCCTCATAGATAGTATGATTCTACTATACCATATTTTGATAATAAAAACTAATCTGAGTTCGAGATATTTTAGACCTTATTCTAAGTATCGGATCAGCTGACTACCTAAAGGTTATATGTATTCTAAACTTAGAATGATAAGAAATACATAAATTTATGGGTATTCTAAGTTTCGAATGATCTATCTGAGAAAGTTTTATGGTCTTCGAGCTTTCGAATAGTCGTCTTTCCTAAAGTTTAGATGTATTCTAAAGCTAGAAAAGTTAAAATCTAAAAATAGTGAGAGTCTCTATCTGACAGACGGATATGTTTCCAGTCAGATAGGGATTTTCTATTTCTGAAATGATGGATTTATTCTATAAAAGTAAAAAAATAGCCAAAAAAAGTGCTGTTGGGATGATAAAGTAGACAGTTGAGCGGATGAGTGTTCTAAGTTCTTTGCTATTTGTTAGAATTGTCTTATCAACTTAAAGGAGAAAATCTGATGAAGAAAGATAAAGAAAATGAGGAGAGTTTCCTATCGACACTTCTTTTATGGGGACTCATATTGTTGTTCTGTGTTTTGTTTCAAGTCTTTGTATCTAAGGATAGACCTTTGATTCAACCTCCTAGACAAGGAAGCATTGTAAAAACAGATCAAAAACAGGTCTATCTTCCAGAACTGATCCAGTCTTGGTTTGATAAAGAAAAAACTAAATGATTCGTTAAATAGAAAGGTTATCATCATGACAAAAATATTCACTATCCGTCCACTAAGCTATACCAACTTTACCAACCGTGAGTTTGAAAGTCTCATGGTAGACACGGGTCAACTACTAGAAGTTTTTGCTAAGGCGCATAAGGACGAACCTATGTATAGCAAGCACCTTGATTCCTTCAAGAGTAGACTAGCAGACTTCCAAGCCCAACTAGCTACAGTGGAAAAGAAAGAGGCGACGAACCTGACCGAAGTCGATCGCAATCGTGACAGTGCCCTAGTCGGTCTCTTTACCCTTCATCGAGGATTTGCTAAGATCAAGGAAACCAAACTCAAAGAAGCCAATGAGACCTTGAAACCAGTCTTTGCCAAGTACAAGGATATCACCAAGCACAGCAATGATGTGGAAACGGCAGAAATCAAGAGCCTGCTCAAAACCCTGAGTGAGGAACCCTACCAGACAGCAGTGACTAGTCTAGGATTGACCCCTATGCTGACGGCGGTGATCAGTGCTCAAGAGGAGTATGATAAGGTGGAAAGTCAGGCACGTGCGCATAAGTCTGCCAAGGAAGTCGGCAAGACCAGACAAGTCCGCACCGAACTAACCAGCATCTATGACCTCTTTATGCGCTATACCGCAGCTAGTGCAGAAGCCTATCCTGAAAAGGAACACCTGACCCAACTCCTTAAAGACCTCAATACAATCCGAGATAGCAAGCGGCGATTGACTGGTTCTAGTAAGAAGGATAAAAAAGTAAAAGTAGAAGAAGCAGCAACAGTTGCAGGATAAAAACAACCCCTTAGGAATTGATTTCTAAGGGGATTTCTGTAGTTTCGTGGTATAATTTTGGTAGGGAAATTAAAAAGAGAAAATAGATTCGATGTAAGATAGAAAGGAAAAGAATGCAGATACAGTTAATAAATTATAATGGACGTAATGAAAATGATTATAGTGTAACGGAGTGTAATTCATTTGGACATGCTCATTCCTTAGATTCCTATGATTTAAATATTATCGATTTGACTAGTTCATCAATTTGGTTAAACTATTGTTATAATAAGGATTTTGAAAAACTAGACTGCGATAATGACTTTCAAACGCTATTAACTAGCGTTTGTCACTCATCTAAGACAAAATTCTTATACATTCTACCACCAAATATTAGCTTTAAAACGGAATATGCAACACCAATTAGAGGAAGAGACAAAGATTTTTTGGCTAGGGAGCAACTTAAAGATATTATCAGGTATTTGGTTCATAATTTAGAAAAAGTTATACCAATAGATATTGATTTGTATTACGAAAAAACTCATACAAATTTGTCAGGTACTAAACTATCAGCTGATTTCTACTTTGACTCAAAAATGGGGGAGAATTATTATGACGGTTATAATCTACCAGAGGATATGGTCTATTCAGACGGAAGCGAAAAATTAGTATTTGTATCACATGGCAAGTATTCATTAACTACTCTACAAGCTAAAAATAATGATGAATTATCAGTCTTGGTACAAAATGTTTTGATGGATGAAACCGAAGAAGAGGCACCTGACTGGTTTCAAGAACTACATTTTTTTGATGATATTAATCAAAATGAAGCTATACAAATAGAAAATAAAAAGATTGAAGAGTCTAAAGATAAAATAAAAATTTCAAAAGAAATTATTCGTGAAAATAAACGTTTTGAATCAATTTTATTTAAATCAGGATCGGAATTAGAAGTAATTTTGATAGAAATGTTAGAAATAATGTGTGATGTTCAAAGTGAATTTGAAGATAGAAAAAATGAAGATTATTCTTTCGAGAAAAATGGGATTCATTACATTTTTGAATTTAAAGGGTTAACAAAAGATGTAAAAAAATCAAATGTTTCACAATTAGTGACTCACGGACATATTTATGAAGAAACAAAAGAAGTTGTTCCAGACGTAATTAAAAAGATAATCATAGTAAATCGATTTAAAGATATAAAACCTGAGGAACGGCTACCTGTTAGCAATAATGTTATTGAAGTAGCCAGCAATGCGGCTAATAATGTGTTGATAGTAGATAGTCTTATTTTCTTAAAAATGTTTGAACAGTTTAAAACAGGAAAATTAAGTTCAGAAGATATACTATCTTGTTTCCGAGAAGTCGGCTTGTGTGAATTAGATAGATAGGAGGAATACGATTAAATCAAATATTAAACAGCACGTTGTTCCTAAAAGTTATTTAAAACGATTCGGTAACAAAAATCTGAATAATAAAGGCTATAATATAGCAGTTAAACAATTAAAATCTAATAAAATTTTTATAGATTCAGTTGATAATGTGGCGTTTAGGAAAAACTTTTATGACGTTAGTGATAAAAAAGATTCTAAACATTGGGAGAAATTTTTCTCCAGCGAGATTGAACCTTTATATGGACCAGAGATGACTAACATAATTGCTTCACTAACGTTATCTCAAAAAAAGAATGATGTTTTAACAGTTTCTCAGATTCACTCGTTATCTAAAATGATCTCCTTTCAAATATTACGGGTACCAGGATTTTTAGAACGTAGATTTGAACATGGGGAAATTATTTTTGATGAAAAGATCAACGAAACATCAGAACAGTTTGAATTACATCCTGAAATAATAAAAGGCATACTAGAAGATTTTGTAAATAATAAAAATGACTTTATAAGAGATATGACTATTCCATTAATTGCAGAGGTAGATAGACTGGAAAAACTTTCTAAGGCATTAGTTGATAAAATTTGGTTAATTTATTTCAATAATTCTAGTGTTCCTTTTATTACAAGTGATTCTCCAGTTGTGATGTATAATTTTATTAGAAATTCAGTTTCTTACGCTGACAACGGTGTAGGAAGAGATGATACATTTATCTACTATCCATTGTCCAATAAAATTCTTATTAAAATAGTACCAAGGAACTTTTGGGGAGGAATCATGAAAAATGTGAATAACACATTAGGATTTCTTTCAAACGCAGATATTTCATTTATAAATTTAGTTAATGATTTTCAAGTCAGGCATGCTGAGAAACAGATATTTGTTCATCCAGATTTAATGGATTATCTAGAAAGTGTTTCATAGCCATCTCAATCAAGCTTTATATTTATCTACCCCACTCGATCTATTCAGGTCGAGTGGGTTTTCTTAGTTCGATTGCTTTTTACTATCGAAAATATGATATAATAGAAAAAATAATACATTAATTAAGGAAAGTAAAAATGGCAAGTAAAGAAAATGCAGAGCGCAAGGAGCTTCACCGTAAAATTTGGGCGATTGCAGAAGATGTTCGTGGGGCGGTAGATGGCTGGGATTTTAAACAGTATATACTGGGAATCCTTTTCTATCGCTTTATTTCAGAGCATATGGCTGACTATTTCGATCGAGCTGAGCATGAAGCTGGGGATTTAGAATTTTGTTATGCTAATTTGAGTGACCAAGAAGCTGAGCGAGATTTTAAACCAGGTACAGTTGAGGATAAAGGTTTCTTTATCCTTCCAAGTCAATTATTTGAAAATGTTGTCGAGAACGCTTCACAAAATGAAAATTTAAACGAAGAGTTGGCCAATATTTTCCAAGATATTGAAAAATCGGCAATTGGGTTCAAATCAGAAGAAGATATCAAAGGTTTGTTCTATAACTTGGATACAAGAAGTGATATCCTAGGTGGAACCGTTCCAGAAAAAAATAAACGTCTTTCTGATATTCTTAATGGTATCAATAGCATTAACTTTGGTAATTTTGAGGAAAATGATATTGATGCCTTTGGGGATGCCTATGAGTTCTTGATTTCAAACTATGCGAGTAATGCTGGGAAAAGTGGTGGTGAATTTTTCACTCCTCAGACAGTTTCTAAATTACTTGCTCGTTTGGTAATGGTTGGTAAGGACAAGATTAACAAGGTTTACGATCCAACATGTGGGTCAGGTTCTCTCTTGTTACAGATGAAAAAGCAATACGAAGACCATATCTTAGAGGATGGTTTCTTTGGTCAAGAAATTAATATGACTAACTATAACTTGGCTCGTATGAATATGTTCTTGCACAATATCAACTACAATAACTTCGATATCAAGCGAGGAGACACCCTTTTAAATCCTCAGCATTTGGATGAAAAACCGTTTGATGCTATTGTTTCGAACCCTCCTTACTCTGTCAAATGGGTGGGAGAGGGAGATCCAACTCTCATAAACGATGACCGTTTTGCGCCAGCAGGTAAACTAGCTCCTAAGTCAAAAGCTGACTTTGCCTTTATCATGCATAGTCTTAATCACTTGTCTAACAGAGGTCGAGCAGCCATTGTTTGTTTTCCAGGCATTTTATATCGTAGTGGTGCTGAGAAGACTATTCGTCAATATTTGGTAGATAACAACTTTGTTGAAGCGGTTATTGCCCTTCCAGAAAATCTCTTTTTTGGAACCCCTATCGCTACCACGATTTTAGTGTTGGCGAAGAATAAACTAGAAAATAAAACACTCTTTATCGATGCGAGTAAGGAATTCAAAAAAGAGACCAATAACAATATCTTGACGGATGACAATATCGACCATATCGTTGAATTATTTGCTAATTATCAAAGTTTAGACTACAAAGCAGCTCTTGTTGATAATGAAGTGATTGGTTCAGAGCAGGGCTATAATCTTTCTGTCTCAACCTATGTTGAACAAGAAGATACAAGTGAGAAGATTGATATTGATGAACTTAATCAAGAAATTCCTGAGACCGTTACAAAGATTGCTCATTTGCGTGCAGAGATAGATAAGATAGTAGAGAAATTAGGAAATATACTAGAAGAAATCCAAAACGGTTCCGTTGAATGGAAAGAGTTGGGGGAAGTGGTTGATACTGTGACAAGTCCAGTAAAATTAACTAAAAAGGAGTATCAAGTAACAGGGAAAATACCAATTGTTGATCAAGGGGAACAATTCATTGCAGGTTATTCAGATTATGAAAAATATCTGAATAAGGATGAATATATCATTTTTGGGGATCACTCAGAGCATGTAAAATATATAGATTTCGCTTTTGTTCAAGGAGCTGATGGCTTAAAAATTTTGAAACCTAAGAGTGGTATAAAAGCAAAATATATATACTATTGCTTTTGTAATTTTTATAAGAAAGAAGGAAGCTATAAAAGACATTGGAGTAAAGCAAAAACTACTCTTATACCAATTCCTAAAAGTGAAGAAATTCAAGAGGAAATAGTGCAAACACTTGACAAAATGACTGAGTATGTTACTGAATTAACCTCAGAATTAACCTCAGAATTGACCTCACGGAAAAAGCAATATTCTTTTTATCGAGATAAGCTATTATCATTTGAGGATTAGTGTTTTCAGGTTAAGTGGAATGAATTGGGGGACGTGGTAGATTATGAGCAACCAAACAAATATATTGTATTAAGTACAGAGTATGCTGATAGTAATGATAGCCCTGTTTTAACTGTGGGACAATCATTTATTTTAGGTTACCCAAATGAAACAGATGGTATTTATCAAGCTAGTAAAAACAATCCTGTTATTATTTTTGATGATCTTACGATATCAAAACAATGGGTAGATTTTAATTTTAAAGTAAAATCATCAGCTATGAAAATATTAACGATAAAGGATGGGTTTGAAAGTGAAGTATTATTACGTTACGTATGGTATTATTTGGATACAATAACTTATAAACTAGAACAACTTAGTAGACAGTGGATTGGAACCTATTCAAAGTTCTGTATCCCCATCCCTTCTCTAGAAATACAGTCGGGTATTGTTCAGATTCTTGACAACTTTGACATGGTTTGTAGCGACTTAAATATGGGACTGCCCAAGGAGATTGAACTTCGTCAAAAACAGTGCGAATACTGGCGAGTCAATTATTAGATTTTAGTAAGTAAAAAAGTTAGGAAAAAGTTATGATCACTAATGAAAACGGTTATGAAGAACTAGTAGATGTGGCATCAGAGATTCTGCAATGTAAGAAAAAGGTTCAGTTAATATATGCGTTTAATGGAACCGGTAAAACGAGATTGTCAATAGAGTTTAAAAACTTATTATCTAGTGGAGAAGAGGACCAATATAATAAAATACTGTATTATAATGCTTTTACAGAGGATTTATTTTATTGGGATAATGACCTTGAATATGATTGTAATAGAAGACTCCTTATTAATCCTGGTTCGTATTGGATAAAAAATATTATTAATGTTGAAGGTGATACTGTACGTATTGTAAATAAGTTTCAAAGTTATTTGGCAGATAATAATAATTCTAACAATGTAGTTTTAGATGCATCTTTTAGCTCTGATTCTTCTTCTGTTACATTTAGTTCTTCTATTGATGGAAATACCTCTGATAATATTAAAATTTCCAGAGGAGAGGAAAGCAATTTTATATGGTCTGTATTTTATGTTTTTCTTGAATATGTAATTGAGCAGTTAAGTCTTCCTGAGGGGGATAGACGGTCAACGGAGTATGATAAATTAGAGTACATTTTTATAGACGATCCTATTTCGTCCGTAGATGATAGGAGGATTATTGATGTTGCTTTAGACTTAGCTAAGTTAATAAAATCAAGCAATACGAATTTAAAGTTTATTATTACAACGCACCATGCTTTATTTTATAATGTCCTTCATAATGAGTTGAATGGTGAAAAATATACACTTAGTAAAATAAAAAGACTTTATTATCTTGAAAAACAACGAAGTGATTCTCCTTTTGCATATCATTTAATGTTAAAAAAAGAACTGGAAGACGCTATTGATAATAATCGAATAGAAAAGTATCATTTTAATCTCTTACGAAATTTGCTAGAAAAGACAGCTACTTTTTTAGGATATGGAACATGGGGAGATTGTGTGATTCTAAAGGATGATGAAGGGAATATAGAAGATAGTGCGCCTTATATAAGAATGATTAACCTACATAGTCATAGTTCATATTCTGATTATGAAGGAAAACAAATGGCTCCACAACTACAGAATGTTTTAAAGCGGGTCTATCAGCAATTTATTGAAAACTTTAATTGGAAAAGTTAAGAAGGAGATAAATATTGGTTACTTATCCTACTGATACAAAAGTAATTGCGGAAACAAATGAAGGGATTCTCTTGGCTGAGTATCAACCAGAGTATCGCACAGATAGAGAATATCAGTCTGAGGCTGACCTAGAAAATCAATTGATTTCTGATTTGGTTAATTATCTTAACTACGAACGACTAGATATCCATACGCCTGAAGAGCTCTTAGCAAATGCTAAGGTGCAAATAGAAAAACTTAATAAGGTGACTTTTTCGAATGCTGAGTGGGATCGCTTTGTGGTAGAGTATTTAGACTGTCCCAATGAAGGTCTAGTTGAAAAAACTCGAAAAATCCAGGAAAATTACATCTATGACTTTGTCTTTGATGATGGACGGATTAAAAATATTTTCATCCTTGATAAGAAAAATATTCATAACAACACTATGCAGGTGATCAACCAAGTGACTCAAGTGGGCAGTCATACCAACCGTTATGACGTGACTATTTTAGTGAATGGTCTTCCGTTAGTTCAGATTGAATTGAAGAGACGTGGAGTTAGTCTGCAAGAAGCCTTTAATCAGGTTCACCGTTATAGTAAGGAAAGCTTCAATAGCGCAAATTCTTTATACAAATACATTCAGATTTTTGTCATTTCGAATGGCACTTATACACGCTACTTTGCCAATACAACAGCTCAAAATAAAAATCATTATGAGTTCACCTGTGAGTGGGCGGACCGCAAAAATAAAACAATTCATGACCTCGAGGACTTTACTGTCACTTTCTTAAGTAAGCGAGTCCTCTTAGAAGTTTTGACCAAGTATTGTGTTTTTGATGCTGATAATACCTTGCTCATTATGCGCCCTTATCAGATAGCAGCAACTGAGAGTATCTTGCGCAAGATTCATTCTTCCAATGAAATGAAGAACTTTGGCTCTATCAATGCTTGTGGCTATATCTGGCATACGACAGGGTCGGGGAAAACCTTGACCAGCTTTAAGACTGCACGCTTGGCAACAGAGTTGGACTACATTGACAAAGTGATATTCGTCGTTGATAGAAAAGACCTTGACTATCAGACCATGAAGGAGTATCAAAAATTTCAGCCAAATTCAGTCAATGGTAGCAATAATACAAAAGAACTAAAACGTAATATTGAAATGTCAGATGATAAAATTATTGTTACGACGATTCAGAAGCTAAATAATTTCATTACAAAAAACACTGACCATCCTATTTATGACAAAAAATGTATTTTGATTTTTGATGAGTGCCATCGTTCTCAATTTGGTAAAGCTCAAAATAGAATCAAGAAAGCATTTAAGAAGTTCTCATTATTTGGTTTTACAGGGACTCCTATCTTTTCAGCGAATACATTAACTGGTGAGACAACTCAAGATGTATTTGGTGACATGTTACACTCCTATGTTATTACTGATGCAATAAGGGATAAGAAGGTATTAAAATTTAAAGTAGACTATAATTATATCAAGCCAGAGCTGAATAAATATCGAGAGGCAGAACAAGCAGTAGGGGTAATTGGAAAAGAGGTTGATGAGAAGAAACTCAAAAAGATGGAGAAGGAACTCCTTTTGCATCCAGAACGGATAGCAACCATCACAGAGTACCTGTTGAGAGTTTATAATGACAAGACGCATCGAAATCAACATTATACTCATAAGCAAAAGCAACTGTTTGGGTTTAATGCCATGCTAGCTGTACAAAGTATTGAAGCTGCTAAGTTATACTATGAAGAACTCCAGCGACAACAAGTAGCTTTACCAGAGGCTAAGCGTTTAAAAGTTGCTACCATCTTTAGCTTTGCACCTAATGAAGAACAGTCTGCTTATGGGGAAATTCAAGACGAAGAGCTAGAACCTCAAGATACAGCTATGCCTCTATCGTCTAAAGAGTTTCTGGAAAAAGCGATTGATGACTATAATCTAATGTTCAAGACTAACTTCTCAACTGATGGGAAGGAGTTCCAAAATTACTATCGCGACCTTTCTAAGAGAGTTAAGTCTAAAGAAGTTGACCTTTTAATTGTAGTAGGCATGTTTTTGACGGGATTTGATGCTCCAACTATGAATACTCTCTTTGTCGATAAAAATCTTCGTTATCATGGATTGATTCAGGCATTCTCGAGAACCAATCGAATTTTTAATAAGGTTAAGCCTTTTGGGAATATTGTTTGTTTCCGTGATTTAGAAAAGGCTACGCAAGAAGCTATTAAGACTTTTGGAGACACTAATAAGCTTGAAATCATCTTAGAAAAAAGCTTTAGTGAATACATGGATGGTTTCGTGGATCAAGTAATGGGTATCGAGGTCAAAGGATACATTGCAGTTTGTCAGGAAATTCTTGAGAAATTCCCAAATCCTCAAGAAATTGAAACAGAACATGAGAAAAAAGAGTTTGTTAAGTTATTTGGTGAGTTGTTGAAACTTGATAATGTTCTTCGAAATTATGACGAATTCCAAGAAATCGACAAACCTATTTCTGAAGGTTATCTTCAGGATTTAAGAAGCGCCTATGTGGAAATTCGAGATGAATTCTTAAATCTGAAAAACTATGAAAAGACCAAAGATTTAGAGGTTGACCTTTCAGATGTTGAATTTGAAATTGAACTCTTAAAAACAGATGAGATCAACCTAGACTATATTCTGGCCTTGATTGTTGAAAAATCGAAGAATTCTGAGTCTAAAGAAGCAATGAAAGCTGAAGTTAGCCGTGTTATTCGGTCAAGTGTAGATATTCGTACTAAGGAAAAGTTGGTTATTGGATTCATTAATGATACGGATTTAGCGAGTCTGAAAGACCACGATGAAATTATCAATGCGTTCTATGCTTATGGTAAAGAACGTAAAGCAGTCGCTATTCGTGAATTGGCAGAGTCTGAAAATCTTGTAAAAGATTATCAATTATTCATTGATCGTTCTATTCAACGTGGTTATGCTGAGAATAGTGGAGCTGATTTGGATTCGATTATTCCACCGACTTCTCGTAGACAGGGAGCGCGTGAACGGAAAAAGCAAGAAGTTTTACGTAAGATTCAGTTGTTGGTAGATACTTATTCAGGTATTTAAGGATTGTCAAACAAGGTTTATTAGAAAAATCAGGTTATACAAAAAACACTCTTTATTCGCTCATATTCCGCTCATTTTTTAGATACAACTTTGTTTCCATATTTCCTGGAAACTGATAGAAAGTAAGGAGAAACATGGAACAAACTAACCAAAAATCCCAGTGTCAACAACTCTGGGCGGAAAATAAATACCTCGTTTTGAGCCATTCCAGCAATATTTACAATGAGATTCGCCAATACTTGAAGAATGAAGAGGTAGAGCTGAGTCATGTTCAAGAACTGATTGACCGTGCCTGTCAGATTCCAGAGCACAGGGGTCAGGTTTGCAATGCCTTTCAGCATATTTGGGGCTATTTTAAAAAGAAAGCGACAGATGCTGAGCGCAAGGACTATATGCTCTTGCTGGATCGCTACCGCTTTGCTCAAGCTTCCAAGGAAGACTTGATTGTTAAGACTCGAGAGTTGCTTGAACTCTATCCAAATAGCTACTTGCAACATTCGACTTTACTGAAAGGAGACTCCCATGAGACTTTGGCATGAGGATTTGATTTCACAACTTCCCCGTCCGCAACTTTTGGGCCAACATCGAGAGTGCTGTTCCCTGCGTGGCAATGGCTGGGGCAGAAAGCATGCGACGGTGGACTATGTCTTTACCCACTCGCCCTATCGTCTCTATGCCTATCATCGCTTGATCATGGAGGAGATGGCTGACCGTGGCTACAATGTCAGTCCAGAGTGGCTGGATAAGGACTACCGTGGCAAAATTTGCCCTCCCTATGAAGACTTGCCTGAGGAGAAGCTAGGCAAGCCCATCTATAGTGAGCATGATGCAGAATACTATGAGGAGTGTCTGGCTAATCTCCGAGAGAAGGGGATCAACCTATAGTCTTTTCTAATAACAAGCCATAGTCACTGATGAGAATCGTCAATGGCTCGTTTGAGCATTCCAACTAAAATACAGTCACAAAATAAGCTATACAAAGGATTTGAGACACTGGTCTCAAATCTTTTTCTGTTGTCTAAAAGAGTGATATAGTTTCAAACTATATCAAAGCCTAATTATTTACAATTATACAGACAGTTCCTTTTCTGTTAAGATAGTTTCAACAACAAATTTTGGAGGACACATCATGTCAACGACTATCATCGGTTTCCCTCGTTTGGGTGAATTCCGCGAATTAAAATTTACAACTGAAAAATACTTTAGAAAAGAAATCTCAGAAGAAGAACTCTTGGCAGCAGCAAAAGAATTGCGCGCGAAACACTGGAACATTGTCAAAGAAAAAGGTATCACTGAAATCCCATCAAATGACTTTTCTCACTATGACAACTTCTTAGATGCAGCCTTCCTCTTCAACGTGGTTCCTGCTTCTGTTCAAAACTTAGACTTGTCTGACCTTGAGCGCTATTTTGCTTTGGGACGTGGTTACCAAGGAGAAAAAGGAGACGTGCGTGCCCTTCCGATGAAGAAATGGTTCAACACCAACTACCACTACATCGTGCCTAAATTTGAAAAAGACACTCAAGTTAAATTGGCTGGTCACAAGATCTTTGATGAGTTCCAAGAAGCCAAAGAACTTGGATTGAACACTCGTCCTGTTCTCGTCGGTCCATTCACTTTCCTTCAATTATCAGATTTTGAAGAAGGCGTGAAAGCAGAAGACTTCGTAGATAGCTTAGTGGCTGCATACCAAGAAGTTTTTGCTAAATTGGCTGAGCTTGGTGCGACTCGTATCCAATTGGACGAAGCAGCTCTTGTCAAAGATTTGACAGCTGAAGAAAAAGCTCTCTTCTTGAACCTCTACAACAAACTCTTGGCTGACAAAAAAGGTCTTGAAGTCTTGCTTCAAACTTACTTCGGTGACGTTCGTGACGTCTACTCTGATCTTGTGAACTTGCCAGTAGATGCCATTGGTTTGGACTTCGTTGAAGGTAAGAAAACTCTTGAACTCGTTAAAGGTGGCTTCCCAGCTGACAAGACTCTCTATGCAGGTATCGTCAATGGTAAAAACATCTGGCGCAACAATTACGAAAAGAGCTTGGCTGTTCTTGAGCAAATCCCAGCTGAAAACATCGTTTTGACAAGCTCATGCTCACTTCTTCATGTGCCATTTACAACTGCTAACGAAGAATTTGAACCAGCTATCTTGAACCACTTTGCATTTGCAGTTGAAAAATTGGAAGAACTTCGTGACTTGGATGCTATCCGCAATGGTCAAGGCGCAGAAGCTCTTGCAGCAAACAAAGAACTCTTTGCGACTGAACGTGTTGGTGAAAATGCAGAACTTCGTGCACGTATCGCTGGATTGACAGACGCTGACTACACTCGTTTGCCAGCCTTTGCGGAACGTGAAGCCATCCAAGAAGAAGCATTCAAACTTCCAGCTCTTCCAACAACAACCATTGGTTCATTCCCTCAAACTAAGGAAGTCCGTGCCAAACGTTTGGCCTTCCGTAAGGGAGAGTTGTCACAAGAAGAATACGACGCTTTCCTTGCTGAAACCATCGACGAATGGATCAAATGGCAAGAAGAAGTTGGATTTGACGTGCTTGTACACGGTGAGTTCGAGCGTAACGACATGGTTGAGTACTTCGGTCAAAACTTGTCAGGTTACCTCTTCTCTAAAAATGGTTGGGTACAATCATACGGTATGCGTGGGGTGAAACCACCAATCATCTGGGGTGACGTCACTCGTCTCAACCCAATCACTGTCAAATGGTCTAGCTACGCACAAAGCCGTACTGACAAACCTGTTAAAGGTATGTTGACAGGACCTGTTACCATCCTTAACTGGTCATTCCCACGTGAAGACATCTCTATCAAGGATTCAACTCTTCAAATCGCTCTTGCTATCAAGGATGAAGTTCTTGACCTTGAAGCTGCAGGCGTGAAGATCATCCAAATCGACGAGGCTGCTCTTCGTGAGAAATTGCCACTCCGTCGTAGCGACTGGTACGAAGACTACCTTGACTGGGCTATTCCAGCCTTCCGCTTGGTACACTCTACAGTTGCGCCAGATACACAAATCCACACTCACATGTGTTACTCAGAATTTACAGATATCATCCCAGCTATCGACAACATGGATGCGGACGTTATTTCCTTTGAAGCAAGCCGTTCAAACCTTGAAATCTTGGACGAACTCAAAGCGAAAAACTTCCAAACAGAAGTGGGACCTGGGGTATACGATATCCACTCACCTCGTGTGCCAAATGAAGGCGAAATCGACCACACAATCGATGCTATTCTTGCTAAAGTACCAAGCAAGAAAGTTTGGATCAACCCTGACTGTGGTTTGAAAACACGTGGTATTCCAGAAACAAAAGAAAGCTTGATCCGCCTTGTCGAAGCAGCAAAAGCTGCGCGTGAGAAATTGTAAGATAAGATTTCTCTCTTGACCCTGGCTGATCAAGGAACTGCTTGGCCCTAGCTGGCTCAGCAATCATGAAATCAAAAAGAAAAGGATAATGACTATGTCACGCCAAACTCCGTCACTTTCATTTGAAGTGTTCCCTCCAAACCCAGCTGTGGGTAATGATAAAATTATTTCAGCCTTGCAGGATATGCGAGAGCTGACACCGCACTTTATCAGTGTGACTGCCAGCAATAATAAATTTAATATCAAGGAAACGACGGTTCGTTTGGCTGACTTTATCCAGAATGATTTGGCGATTCCAACCATTGCCCACTTGCCAGCTATCTATCTGACCAAGGAAAAGGTTGCTGAAACCATTGCAGACTTGGATAAGGTTGGGGTACAGAAAATCTTGGCCTTGCGTGGGGATATTATCCCTGATGTGGAGCCACAAAAGGATTTCCGCTACGCAACGGATTTGATCGAGTTCATCAAGGAACAAGCCCCTCACTTTGATATTATTGGAGCTTGTTATCCTGAAGGGCATCCTGACTCGCCAAACCAGATCTCGGATATTCAAAATCTCAAGAAGAAAGTGGACGCAGGCTGTTCAAGCCTTGTAACGCAACTTTTCTTTGACAATGAGCGTTTCTATGATTTCCAAGACAAGTGTACCTTGGCGGGGATTGATGTTCCTATTCATGCGGGGATCATGCCTATTCTTAACCGTAATCAAGCGCTTCGTCTCTTGAAGACTTGTGAGAATATCCATCTTCCACGTAAATTTAAGGCCATCTTAGACAAGTATGAGCATGACCCTGAGTCGCTCAGAGCAGCAGGACTTGCCTATGCCGTGGATCAGATCGTGGACTTGGTAACCCAGGATGTCGCAGGTGTGCATCTCTACACCATGAACAATGCTGAAACAGCAAAATACATCCACCAAGCAACCCATGCCTTGTTTAACCATCAGTCTTTAGGATAATAAAAAGCAAACCATTCTTCTCAGGTGAGGGGAATGGTTCCTTTTTAATAGAAAAGCCCGCACTTTTTAAGAAAAATATGATAAAATAGACTCTGTACGTACTTGATACAAAGATGAGGGTATAAACATATTCTTAGCTATTCAAATCTGCTATGCTATAAAAGATACAAATGCTAAAGAATAATATTTTTAAACTTTTCAAGGTATTTAGGTAGTTGAACACGGGCTAAATCCCTAGTGAAAAAGATAGATTTCCTGGTGTGCATCGCACACTGCGTCAATCTATGCTATCATGAGTAATTGAACTCGGCCGAAAAGCTGTGTAAAAAAGATAAACTGTCTTGTCTTCATCGAAGACTTCGCCAGTTTCCTATTTTTACTTTGCTTTTTGCGATCTTAGTATCTTGATCTTTGTAGGCAAGGCGTATAATTTCATCAATCCAAAGGGGATTAAAATGACAAAACAAGTGTTTCAAACGACTTTTGCGGGTCGTGAGTTGATCGTAGAGACTGGCCAGGTTGCTAAGCAAGCAAATGGCGCAGTTGTTGTGCGTTACGGTGAGTCAACTGTCTTGACTGCGGCCGTTATGTCTAAGAAAATGGCAACTGGGGATTTCTTCCCACTCCAAGTCAACTACGAAGAAAAAATGTATGCAGCCGGGAAGTTTCCTGGTGGTTTTATGAAACGTGAAGGACGCCCTTCAACAGATGCGACTTTGACAGCGCGTTTGATTGACCGTCCAATCCGTCCTATGTTTGCGGAAGGTTTCCGTAACGAAGTGCAAGTAATCAACACAGTGCTCTCTTATGATGAAAATGCCTCTGCTCCAATGGCGGCTATGTTTGGTTCATCTTTAGCGCTTTCTATCTCAGATATCCCGTTTGACGGACCAATCGCTGGGGTACAAGTGGGCTATGTCGACGGCCAAATCATCATCAACCCAAATCAAGAACAAGCAGAGCGTTCACTTCTTGAATTGACAGTAGCTGGTACCAAGCACGCCATCAATATGGTGGAGTCTGGTGCCAAAGAATTGTCAGAAGAAATCATGTTGGAAGCCCTTCTGAAAGGACACGAAGCTGTTAAAGAATTGATTGCCTTCCAAGAAGAAATCGTTGCTGCGGTCGGTAAGGAAAAAGCAGAAGTGGAATTGCTTCATGTGGATGCTGACTTGCAAGCTGAAATCATCGCAGCCTATAACAGCGACCTTCAAAAAGCGGTTCAAGTAGAAGAAAAATTGGCTCGTGAAGCTGCAACTCAAGCAGTTAAAGACCAAGTGACTGCTGTTTATGAAGAAAAATATGCAGACCACGAAGAATTTGACCGTATCATGCGTGATGTGGCTGAAATCTTGGAACAAATGGAACACGCTGAAGTACGCCGTTTGATCACAGAAGACAAGGTTCGTCCTGACGGCCGTAAAGTCGATGAAATCCGTCCTTTGGATGCAGTTGTCGACTTCCTTCCTCGTGTGCATGGTTCCGGTCTCTTTACTCGTGGACAAACTCAAGCCCTTTCTGTCTTGACCTTGGCTCCGATGGGAGAAACTCAAATCATTGATGGTTTGGACCCAGAGTACAAAAAACGCTTTATGCACCACTATAACTTCCCTCAATATTCTGTAGGGGAAACTGGTCGTTATGGTGCACCAGGCCGTCGTGAAATTGGTCACGGTGCTCTCGGTGAGCGTGCCCTTGCGCAAGTTTTGCCAAGCTTGGAAGAATTTCCATACGCTATCCGCTTGGTAGCAGAAGTCTTAGAATCAAACGGTTCATCTTCTCAAGCCTCTATCTGTGCGGGAACGCTTGCCCTTATGGCTGGTGGTGTGCCAATCAAGGCGCCAGTAGCAGGGATTGCTATGGGTCTCATCTCAGATGGAAATAACTACACAGTATTGACAGATATCCAAGGTTTGGAAGACCACTTTGGAGATATGGACTTTAAGGTAGCAGGTACTCGTGAGGGGATTACAGCCCTTCAAATGGATATTAAGATCCAAGGAATTACTGCAGAAATCTTGACAGAAGCTCTTGCTCAAGCCAAGAAAGCGCGTTTTGAAATCCTTGATGTGATTGAAGCAACTATTCCAGAAGTTCGTCCAGAATTGGCTCCAACTGCACCGAAAATTGATACTATCAAGATTGATGTGGACAAAATTAAGATTGTCATCGGTAAGGGTGGAGAAACCATCGACAAGATTATCGCTGAGACAGGCGTTAAGATTGATATCGACGAAGAAGGTAATGTTTCTATCTACTCTAGCGACCAAGATGCCATTAACCGAACCAAAGAAATCATCGCTGGCTTGGTCCGTGAAGCTAAAGTGGATGAAGTTTACCATGCGAAGGTTGTTCGTATCGAGAAATTTGGTGCCTTTGTCAACCTCTTTGATAAGACAGATGCACTTGTGCACATTTCTGAAATGGCTTGGACTCGTACCAACCGTGTCGAGGATTTGGTAGCTATCGGTGATGAAGTTGATGTTAAGGTTATCAAGATTGATGAAAAAGGCCGTATCGATGCCTCTATGAAGGCTCTTCTTCCTCGTCCACCAAAACCTGAGCATGATGAAAAAGGCGAAAAGTCTGAGAGACCTCACCGTCCACGTCATCACAAGGACCACAAACCTAAGAAAGAATTTACAGAAACACCAAAAGATTCAGAATAAGAAAAGGAGAAATGTATGGGATGGTGGCGCGAAACCATTGATATTGTAAAAGAAAATGATCCAGCGGCACGCAACAGTTTGGAAGTTTTGCTGACTTATCCAGGTGTCAAGGCCTTAGCTGCCCACCGTCTCTCGCATTTTCTCTGGAAGCACGGCTTCAAACTCCTGGCTCGTATGCACAGTCAGTTTTGGCGCTTTTGGACTCAGATAGAGATTCATCCGGGTGCTCAGATAGAATCAGGTGTTTTTATCGACCATGGTTCAGGTCTGGTGATTGGAGAGACGGCGATTGTTGAAAAAGGCGTTCTTCTCTATCACGGAGTGACTCTTGGTGGAACAGGGAAGGATGTTGGCAAACGCCATCCGACTGTTCGAAAAGGGGCGCTGATTTCGGCCCACGCTCAGGTGATTGGCCCTATTGAAATTGGAGAGAAAGCCAAAGTTGGGGCGGGTGCAGTGGTTGTGGCAGATGTTCCGAGCGATGTGACAGTTGTCGGAATCCCAGCTAAGATCGTCCGAGTTCATGGACAGAAAGATGAGCCGACGATCCACGAAGTTGAAGAAAAACGAGAATACTATCTAGACAAGCTAGAGCATGCCCGTGAAGCCAGTCACCATTCATCAAGTCTGTAGGATAGGGTAGCAAAGTTATCGAGGTGAAGTATGACAGGAGGTAAGAACTATGTCAGATTTATCAGATGCAATTTTGAACCAGGCAGTTCTTGAGTTGCAAGAACGCTTGGATGGTCTTGCTAAGGAGCGCTTTATTAAACTGCCACCTAGCCACCAGCGTGAATGGGCTCATTATATCAGTGAAGCCAAAAAAGATGAGACCAAACTGCGCCGTCTAAATAAAATGAAGGCGGATTTGCTGGAGCCTTAAAGAAAGAGAAGTTATGCTATTAGAGGAGTTTGAAGATGTAGCAGCAGTTATTGAGCCAACTGAAAAGCCAGTCCATGACAAGGGAGAGGTATGCGAAACCATCATCTTGTCCTTTAATGGCGAAATTCTGAAACGTTTGATTGAGTCAGAAGATGTCTATCCGGGAGGCTATTTGAAAAGCATAAACGGCCATCATCCATGGTATATTTATGGGCAAGGACCTAGCAAGCTAGCAGTTATGTTGGCTCCAATTGGGGCTCCGATGATAGTCGGCCAGCTGGAGGAGTTGGCGGCCAGAGGCTTCAAAAATTTTATCATTTTAGGTTCCTGTGGCGTTTTGGACCGCTCAATTGAGGCGGATAAAATTATCCTGCCTGCGGCTGCATTGCGAGATGAAGGAACTAGCTATCACTATGCCCCACCAGGTGACGAAGTAACCTATGACAAGTCTCTGCTGATCGAGCTGGAAGCCATCTTTGACAAGCACAATATTGAGCATATCCGCACCAAGTCTTGGACGACTGATGCCTTTTATCGAGAAACGCCTGATAAGGTCAAGCGTCGCTTGGCTGCTGGTGCACAAGTGGTGGATATGGAAGCTTCAGCTATCATGGCTTGGAGTCAATTTCGCAAGAGCAAGGTCTATCAATTCTTCTACACAGCTGACTATGTGGATCATCATAACCGAATCTGGGATGCCCGCCATGAAGAGCGGACAGCTGATGCCATGACTTTTTTCACTATCGCTTTGAAAATAGCAAAGGAACTAGAAAGGTAACTACAAGAATGGCAGTATATTTTTACGGCTGTATCACCATGGATGGCTACTTGGCAGACGGCCAGCACAGGATAGACTGGCTGCATCAGCTTGGTTCTGTAGAGGATACAGGCTATGATGACTTTTACAGGCAAATGGATATCACCATCATGGGCAAGCGGACCTTTGAGGAAATCCAAGATTTGCAAGATGTAGAAAGTTTTTATCAAGCTACGGAAAACTATGTCTTTACGCATGATAGGCACCTGCCTGTCAGCAATTACCAGCCAGTAGCTGGGAATGTGGTGGACTTTGTTCGCCAGATTGACAAAGGCAAAAATGTCTTTGTGATTGGTGGTAATTCCTTGGTAGGACCGCTCTTGGATGCGGATCTTTTCGACCACCTCATTATTCAGATAGTACCCCTTATCCTAGGAAAGGGGGTTCCCCTCTTTACCCAAGAGGAAGGGCAGCGCTTTTACCAACTGGATAGCCTCAGACAATTTGGCCCATTTGCAGAGCTGGTTTTCAGCCGAAAAAGTCAGAAATAGAGAAGGGAGTGGACCGCATGATTAAAATTTACGACACCATGTCTCGTGATTTGCGAGAATTTGTACCTATTGAGGACGGCAAGGTTAAGATGTATGTCTGTGGGCCAACGGTCTACAACTATATCCACGTGGGGAATGCTCGTTCAACGGTAGCCTTTGATACCATTCGTCGCTACTTTGAATATCGTGGCTACGAAGTTACCTATATTTCCAATTTTACGGATGTGGATGATAAGATTATCAATCGCGCAAGGGAAGAAGGGATCACGCCTCAGGAGGTTGCGGATAAGTACATCGCTGCCTTTCGTGAGGATGTGACGGCCTTGGGTGTGAAACCTGCGACTCGCCATCCGCGTGTAGTGGAGTTTATGGCGGACATCATTCGTTTTGTGGAAGACTTGATTGAAAAAGGTTATGCTTACGAGAGTCAAGGAGATGTTTACTTCCGTGTGGAAAAATCCCACAACTATGCTAAGTTGGCCAATAAAACCTTGGAAGATTTGGAGTTGGGTGCTTCAGGTCGTACCGATGAAGAAACGGCTCGAAAGGAAAATCCTGTAGACTTTGCCCTTTGGAAAGCTGCAAAACCAGGCGAGATTTCTTGGAACAGCCCTTGGGGAGCAGGTCGTCCGGGCTGGCATATCGAGTGTTCGGTCATGTCGACAGAGATTTTGGGCGATACTATTGATATCCATGGTGGTGGAGCCGACCTTGAGTTTCCTCACCATACCAACGAAATTGCCCAGTCAGAAGCAAAAACAGGCAAGACTTTTGCTAACTACTGGATGCACAATGGCTTTGTCAATATCGACAATGTCAAGATGTCTAAGTCCTTGGGCAACTTTATCACAGTTCATGATGCCCTTAAAACTCTTGATGGGCAAGTGCTTCGTTTCTTCTTTGCCACTCAGCATTACCGTAAACCTATCAACTTTACGGAAAAAGCAGTGCGTGATGCCGAGACCAATCTTAAGTATCTAAAAAACACTTATGAGCAACCATTTTCTGGGACTGTAGATGCTCAAGAGTTACAGGCTTTTAAAGATAAGTTTGTTGCCGCTATGGATGAGGATTTCAACTCCGCAAATGGTATCACAGTTGTCTTTGAAATGGCCAAATGGATCAACTCAGGAAACTATGATGCAAGTGTTAAGGAAGCTCTTGCGGCTATGTTGGAAGTCTTTGGGATTGTCTTTGTCGAGGAAGTTTTGGATGCAGAGATTGAAGCCTTAATCCAAAAACGTCAAGAAGCGCGTGCTAATCGTGACTTTGCAACAGCGGACCAAATCCGTGACCAACTAGCTTCTCAAGGGATTAAACTACTGGATACAAAAGATGGAGTGAGGTGGACTCGTGATTGATGTCAATCTCATTAACGGGATTGCGCTAGCTTTTGAAGGAGATGCAGTTTACTCCATGTATATTCGCCGTCATCTCATCCTCAAAGGCATGACCAAACCCAATAAACTTCACCAAGAGGCGACCAAGTATGTCTCAGCCAAGGCTCAGGCTCGCTTGATTGCCCTCATGTTGGAAGAGCAAGTTCTGACGGAAAAAGAAGAAGAAATCTACAAACGTGGCCGCAATACCAATAGTCACACAAAGGCTAAAAATGCAGATGTGGTGACTTACCGCATGTCTACAGGTTTTGAAGCAGTGATGGGCTATCTCCATCTGACTGAAAATGTGGCGCGTCTAGAGACCATAATTTCTTGGTGCATCCAAAAAGTGGAGGGCTAGGATATGATTGCAAAGGAATTACAAGACTGGTTCCCTGAAGCTCAGATTTCAGATCAGCCAGCAGAGAAACCAGGCTACCTCACTCTCCCTTTAGTTTCTAAGCAGTGGATTTTACTGGAGGAAGCTGGGCTCAGCGAGCGTGAAAAGCAGCTGGTTGCCCTTTTAACCCAGCAGGAGCAGGCTCGTTCGCTCAATCCTTGGTATCCCTATCTGATTGAGGGGAAGGGGCAGGCACCGCAAGCTTTCAAAAAGATTCAGCTGGTTTATTGCCATCTGTCTTATTACCAACAGGAAAATCTAGCTTCTTGGCTGGATATGATGCAGACCCTCTTTCCCAACTGCCAAACAGTGCTACAGGTCGGGGCTCAGGATTATGTGTTTGTGCTTCAACAAGATAAGTACACCTCTGTTCGCTCAATCTTATCTGATACGATTGAAGCGGTTGAGTATGACTTTGGTCTTCGTCTGTCGATCATGTTAGGCCAGGTTTGGCCTCAGACAGGCCCTCAAGCCCTATCAGACTTGATCAAAGCGGAGCGAGATTTGTTTAAGACTTGGTGGCGTCAGGGGCATCAAGGTGTACATACCTTTTCACAGCTCTATCTTTGGAGTATGGGAGAAAGGATTGTGGACCTGAGAGTCATTAAAGACTGCCTGCACCAGATGATTTTGGATCAGGATCAGATTCAGGAAATTATCCTTTCTCTCTGGGAAAACAGTGCTGTTCTGACCAAAACAGCCCAGCAACTCTATCTGCACCGCAATTCTCTCCAATACAAGATTGACAAATGGGAAGAATTGACAGGACTTCAGTTGAAGGAGTTGACGGATCTCACTCTTTGTTATCAGTTGATTTTACCAGATATTCTTTAAAGTTTTGTGCAAGTTGCACAGAACTTTTTTATTTTTTTGGTCACCTTGCCATAGAAAAATAAAGCGTTTTCATCTATAATAAAACTATCAAAAGACAAAAGGAGTTCACCTCGATGGTAGAATTAAATCTTAAAAACATTTACAAAAAATATCCAAACAGCGAACACTACTCAGTTGAAGACTTCAACTTGGACATCAAAGACAAGGAATTTATCGTTTTCGTAGGTCCTTCAGGATGTGGTAAATCAACAACTCTTCGTATGATTGCTGGTCTTGAAGACATTACAGAAGGTACTGCATCTATCGATGGTGTGGTTGTCAACGACGTAGCTCCAAAAGACCGTGACATCGCCATGGTATTCCAAAACTACGCTCTTTACCCACACATGACTGTATATGACAACATGGCTTTCGGTTTGAAATTGCGTAAATACAGCAAGGAAGACATCGACAAACGTGTTCAAGAAGCAGCAGCAATCCTTGGTTTGAAAGAATTCTTGGATCGTAAACCTGCTGACCTTTCTGGTGGTCAACGTCAACGTGTTGCCATGGGTCGTGCCATCGTCCGTGATGCAAAAGTGTTCTTGATGGACGAACCTTTGTCAAACTTGGATGCCAAACTTCGTGTATCTATGCGTGCTGAAATTGCGAAGATTCACCGTCGTATCGGAGCTACAACTATCTACGTAACTCACGACCAAACAGAAGCGATGACTCTTGCAGACCGTATCGTTATCATGTCAGCAACTAAGAACCCAGCTGGTACAGGTACTATCGGACGTGTTGAACAAATCGGTACTCCTCAAGAAGTTTACAAAAACCCAGTTAACAAATTTGTAGCAGGATTCATCGGAAGCCCAGCTATGAACTTCATCAATGTGAAATTGGTTGGTGGTGAAATTGTTTCTGACGGTTTCCGCTTGAAAGTGCCAGAAGGTGCTTTGAAAGTTCTTCGTGACAAAGGCTACGAAGGAAAAGAATTGATTTTCGGTATCCGTCCAGAAGATGTGAATGCAGAACCTGCTTTCCTTGAAACATTCCCAGAATCAGTGGTTAAAGCAACTATCTCAGTATCAGAATTGCTTGGTTCAGAATCTCACCTTTACTGCCAAGTTGGTAAAGACGAATTTGTTGCAAAAGTGGATGCTCGTGACTACTTGCAAACAGGTGCAACAGTTGAACTTGGATTTGACTTGAACAAAGCACACTTCTTCGACGTAGAAACTGAAAAAACAGTCTACTAAGCAAATGAAATGTCAAAACACTGCTAGAGAAATCTGGCAGTGTTTTTTTAATGATTGGTATTGGCATAAAAACAGGCTTTTCTAGTTTTCATATCCTTAAAAAAGTGATAAAATGGTAGGAAGAATTGGAGAGTATAGATGCCGAAAGAAGTGAATTTGACGGGCGATCAGGTGGTCGCTTTAACGAGAGAATATTTAACAAAGGAAGACGTTGCTTTTGTACAAAAAGCATTGATTTACGCAGTTGACTGTCATAGTGGGCAGTTTCGGAAATCAGGTGAGCCCTATATTATCCATCCCATTCAGGTAGCAGGCATTCTGGCTAAGCTCAAGCTGGATGCCGTAACCGTTGCCTGTGGTTTTTTGCATGACGTAGTTGAAGACACAGATGCGACACTGGATGATTTGGAGAGAGAGTTCGGTCATGATGTTCGGATTATCGTTGATGGGGTAACCAAACTTGGTAAGGTTGAGTACAAATCACTCGAGGAACAATTGGCTGAAAATCATCGCAAGATGCTTATGGCCATGTCTGAGGATATCCGTGTTATCTTGGTTAAATTATCGGATCGTTTGCACAATATGCGGACTCTTAAACACCTGCGAAAGGACAAGCAAGAACGGATCTCCAGAGAAACCATGGAAATTTACGCACCACTTGCTCATCGTCTAGGGATTTCCAGTGTCAAGTGGGAGTTGGAAGATCTATCTTTCCGTTACCTCAATCCAACTGAGTTTTACAAGATTACCCACATGATGAAAGAAAAACGCAGAGAACGTGAGGCTCTGGTCGACGAAGTCGTAACCAAGTTGGAGGACTATGCTACCGAACGCAATCTCAAAGGGAAAATCTATGGTCGTCCTAAGCATATCTATTCGATCTACCGCAAGATGCAGGATAAGAAGAAACGCTTTGAGGAAATTTATGACCTGATTGCCATTCGCTGTATCTTAGATACCCAGAGTGATGTTTACGCCATGCTGGGTTATGTGCATGAACTTTGGAAACCCATGCCAGGCCGCTTCAAAGACTATATCGCTAACCGCAAGGCCAACGGTTACCAGTCTATTCATACGACTGTTTATGGGCCAAAAGGGCCGATTGAATTCCAGATTCGTACCAAGGAAATGCATGAGGTGGCTGAGTATGGGGTTGCGGCTCACTGGGCTTATAAGAAAGGCATTAAAGGGCAGGTCAACAGCAAGGAATCTGCTATTGGAATGAACTGGATCAAGGAGATGATGGAGCTCCAAGACCAGGCTGATGATGCCAAGGAATTTGTGGACTCTGTTAAGGAAAACTATCTGGCGGAGGAGATTTACGTCTTTACTCCTGATGGTGCGGTTCGCTCCCTACCAAAAGATTCAGGACCGATTGACTTTGCCTATGAAATCCATACCAAAGTCGGTGAAAAAGCGACTGGTGCCAAGGTCAATGGCCGTATGGTTCCGCTGACAACCAAGCTCAAGACAGGGGATCAGGTTGAAATTATCACCAATCCCAACTCCTTTGGTCCGAGTCGTGACTGGCTCAACATGGTCAAGACCAGCAAGGCGCGCAACAAGATTCGTCAGTTCTTTAAAAATCAAGACAAGGAATTATCCGTTAACAAGGGCCGTGAGATGTTGATGGCCCAGTTCCAAGAAAACGGCTATGTAGCCAATAAATTCATGGACAAGCGCCATATGGATGAGGTTCTTCAAAAGACCAGCTACAAGACAGAGGAGGCTCTCTACGCAGCCATTGGTTTTGGAGAAATTGGCGCTATTACCGTCTTTAACCGTTTGACCGAAAAGGAACGCCGTGAGGAAGAGCGTGCCAAGGCCAAGGCGGAAGCAGAAGAGCTTGTCAAAGGTGGCGAAGTTAAAGTCGAGAACAAAGAAACCCTCAAGGTTAAGCATGAGGGTGGTGTGGTCATTGAAGGGGCTTCAGGTCTCCTAGTTCGGATTGCCAAGTGTTGCAATCCAGTTCCGGGTGACGACATTGTCGGTTACATTACTAAGGGACGCGGTGTGGCTATTCACCGTGTGGACTGTATGAATCTCCGTGCCCAAGAAAACTACGAGCAACGTCTCCTTGATGTGGAGTGGGAAGATCAATTCTCAAGCAAGGAATACACTGCCCACATCGATATCTATGGTCTCAACCGTACAGGGCTCTTAAATGATGTTTTACAAGTTCTCTCAAACACGACCAAGAATATCTCAACCGTTAATGCTCAGCCAACTAAGGATATGAAATTTGCTAATATCCATGTCTCCTTTGGTATTTCCAACCTCTCTACACTGACCACAGTCGTGGATAAGATTAAGAGTGTGCCAGAGGTTTACTCTGTTAAACGGACTAATGGCTAATTGTCCTAGCTCTTACTAGAAAGGCTATTATGAAAATCATTATCCAACGGGTTAAAAAAGCCCAAGTGAGTATTGAAGGTCAGGTAGAGGGAAAAATCAATCAGGGTCTCTTATTGCTGGTCGGTGTTGGCCCAGAGGACCAAGAGGAAGATTTGGACTATGCTGTGAGAAAGCTTGTCAATATGCGGATTTTTTCTGATGCAGAAGGCAAGATGAATCTGTCTGTCAAGGATATTGAAGGAGAAATCCTTTCTATTTCTCAGTTTACCCTCTTTGCGGATACTAAGAAAGGCAATCGCCCAGCCTTTACAGGTGCAGCCAAGCCGGATATAGCAGCTGCCTTCTATGAGGCTTTAAACCAAAAGCTAGCTCAGGAAGTCCCTGTTCAGACAGGCATCTTTGGAGCGGATATGCAGGTGGAGCTGGTAAATGATGGGCCAGTTACCATCATTCTTGATACTAAAAATAGATAAGAAAACCAAGCCAGCTGGCTTGGTTTTTGTTTATAGACACTCCCAGAAGGTGATGTGTTTGTTGTAAAAGTCGGGATAGTTTTCTCTTAGGTGGCTAGCCGTTATATAGTATAAAGTAGAATGACAGGAAGTAAAGACTGGAGTAAGAGAGTAGAAATACTGAGGGTCAGTGATGGCTAAAAAGACAAATAATAGAAGGTCAACGGAGAGAATCCCTAAGTAGTAGAGGCGAATTTTTTTGTTCATCTGAGGATAAATCTCAGAGAACTGTTTTTTGAGTCGGAAGACTAAGCGAGACAGCAGTAGTCCCTGAGCAAGGATGAAAATGAAGCAAAAAATCAGACCTCTCTCCAAAGAAAGTTCGTATCGAGGTCTGAAAGTTACCAACAGTAGCAAATCGCAGAGTACAATGGCTACAAAATGGATTCTAAAGAGCTTTTTCATAGGAAAACCTCCCTCTTTTATCTAGCTTCATTCTACACCAAACGAATGGGACTTACAAGCAAAATAATAAACGATCCCTGAAGGGAACTTCTTTCAGGGATTAAGGGCTTAGTTAATTTTTTCGACATAGAGTTGTTTGGCGATATCGATGCTAACTTGGAGGTCTTCACCTTTGTTGACCAGAGTAAAGCTATTGGAAAAGCCATCAAACTGCTTGACTTGGAGTTGGTCACCGATATGAATTGCGTGCTTTTCTAGATATTTGAGTAGTTCAAAGCTATCATGAACGCGAGTCAGGAGATAGGTTCCAGCTTCCTGGACGGCCGCTAGTGGCAGGTTATTGATTTCAACCAAGAGTTCTCCCTCGGCTGGTATGGTTCCACCGTGGGGACAGGTTTTAGGGAAGCCCAGTAGTTTATCCAGTCTCTTTACAAATAGGTCAGAGACAGTGTGCTCTAGGACCTCAGCTTCTTCGTGGATCTGGTCACTGGTATAGTCGAGATGGTGAACTAGAAAGACCTCAATCAACCGGTGTTTGCGATAGAGCTCAGAAACCAGTTTGAGGCCAATATCTGTCAATAGATAGCCATTCTCCTTATCCTTGAGGATGAGATTTTCACTTTTCATGCGTTTGATCATCTCTGTTACAGCAGGCGGAGAGACCTGCATACGGGTAGCAATTTCCTTATTGGTGATTTTCTGCATCTCCGTACCGATTTCATAAATACATTTTAGGTAGTCTTCTTTATTTGGCGTCATTCGTTTCCTCTTGTTCATTCTCTCCATCTAGTATACCAAAAAAAGCTAGATTTCTCTAGCTTTCTGCCCTAATGGCTTTGATTTTAGTCCAGTTCTTTCACTGCAGCAATAGCAGCTTCAAAGTCTGGTTCCGTGTTGATATTGTCAACGTATTCTACATAACGGATGACATTGTCAGTATCGAGAACAAAGACGGCACGTGCAAGGAAATGCCATTCGTTGATCAAGAGGGCATAATCGCGTCCGAAAGAATGGTCGAAGTAGTCTGAAAGCATGATAGCATTGTCAAGACCTTCAGCCCCACACCAGCGTCCTTGGGCAAATGGTAGGTCCATAGAAACAGTAAGAACGACGGTATTGTCGAGGTTAGCTAGTTCTTGGTTGAATCGACGTGTTTGCGTTGAGCAGATACCAGTATCGATAGAAGGGACAACACTCAAGACTTTTTTCTTTCCATCAAAGTCAGCTAGCGTTTTTTTAGAGAGATCGGTTGTCGTAAGAGAAAAGTCAAGTGCCTTGTCTCCGACTTGCAGTTGTTTACCTGTAAAGGTTACAGGATTTCCGAGAAAAGTGGTCATGAAACTACTCCATTCTTTTTTCTTTTATTTTACCGAGAATTGTCAGATTTTTCCAATGATTTGACTGGAAATTGAAAAACGCCAATTCGGTGAGAATGACGTTTTTAATGGATTATTTTGACAAACCTTCAGCAATCTTGTCAAGGTTGTATTTCATCATGTTGTAGTAGCTGTCACCTTCTTTACCTTCTTCAGCGATTGAGTCAGTGAAGATTTGTGCGTAGATTGGGATATTTGTGTCTTGTGAAACAGTCTTCATTGGACGGTCATCGACACTTGATTCAACAAAGAGGGATGGAACTTTTGTTTGGCGAAGTTTTTCAACCAAGGTCTTAATTTGTTCAGGTGTTCCTTCTTCTTCTGTGTTGATTTCCCAGATGTAGGCACTTGGAACTCCGTAGGCTTTAGAGAAGTATTTGAAGCATCCTTCGCTGGTTACGATGAGTTTCTTCTCAGCAGGGATATTGTTAAATTTCTCTTTGGCTTCCTTGTCTAGTTTGTCTAGTTTTTCAGTATAGTCTTTGAGATTTTTTTCGTAGAATTCCTTGTTGCTAGGATCTTTGGCAATGAGCTGTTTAGCGATATTTTTAGCATAAATCATCCCATTTTCAAGGTTGAGCCAAGCGTGTGGGTCTTCTTTGCCTTTCTCGTTTTGGCCTTCAAGGTAGATAACATCAACGCCTTCGCTGACTGCAAAGTAGTCTTTGTTTTCAGTTTTCTTGGCATTTTCGACCAATTTGGTAAACCAAGCATTGCCACCTGTTTCAAGGTTGATACCGTTATAGAAAATGAGGTCAGCCTCAGAAGTTTTCTTTACGTCTTCAGGAAGTGGTTCGTACTCGTGTGGGTCTTGACCAACAGGAACGATACTGTGAAGATCGATCTTATCGCCAGCGATATTTTTGGTAATATCAGCGATGATTGAGTTTGTAGCAACAACTTTTAGTTTTTGACCAGAAGTAGCATCTTTTTTTCCGCTAGCACATGCTACAAGTGCAATGACGGAAAGAAAGAGTACAAGCAATGTACCTAATTTTTTCATTAGATTCCTCCAGAAAGGGTCTCCCCTTATTTATTGATTTTTTTATTTTTTAGTTTCAAGTATCGTT
The DNA here is from genome assembly GCA_905372585.1 of Streptococcus oralis. Classification (GTDB taxonomy): domain Bacteria; phylum Bacillota; class Bacilli; order Lactobacillales; family Streptococcaceae; genus Streptococcus; species Streptococcus oralis_CJ. The sequence goes on along the minus strand of CAJPPL010000001.1, from coordinate 10,236 downwards.
GCTTTGGAGAGATAAAGAAACTGATTAAGAAGAAGCTGGCGGATGTGAGCACGATGCTGGATCCTGCTGCGAGGTTGAAGCTATAGCCGATAAAGAGTCCCAAAACAGAAGCGGTTGCCCCTAGGGTTGATGAAAGAAAAATCATGCTCTTTAGGCTATTCGCATAAAGGTAAGCCGTCGCAGCTGGGGTGATCAACATGGCCACAATAAGAATAGTTCCAACACTTTGCATGGCAGTGACTGACACAAGGGTCAAGAGCACCATGAGCAGATAGTGGTAGAAATTGACAGGCATTCCCATGGCTTTAGCTAGGAGCTCGTCAAAGGATGTAATCAATAGTTGTTTAAAGAAAATCCCGATAATCAAGAGAATGATTGCCCCCACACCAATGGTGATCCACATGTCCGTATCTTGGACAGCGAGAATATTCCCAAAAAGGATATGGAAGAGGTCTGTCGAACTCTTGGCAACACTAATCAAGATGACACCTAGGGCTAAGAAAGATGAAAAGGTAATACCAATGGCAGTGTCACTCTTGATGATAGAGTTACCCTTGATGTAGGTAATGATGATGGAAGCCATCAAGCCAAAGATGATCGCTCCAATAAAGAAATCAATTCCCAGGATAAAGGAAAGGGCTACGCCGGGCAAAACTGCGTGAGAAATGGCATCCCCCATGAGAGACATTCCACGTAAGATGATAAAACATCCCACAGCTCCAGCAACCACCCCGATGACTATAGCTGTTATCAAGGCATTTTGTAGGAAATGGAAATGTTGCAATCCATCGATAAATTCTGCTATCATAGGTCACCTCCATTAAAAAAGAGTTTGCTACCATAAGCTTTTTTGAGATTGGCTTCGGTAAAGGTTTCTTCAGTTGGACCAAGGTCTATTAATTCTCGATTGAGAAGCAAAACTTGGTCGAAATAATGGGGGACTTTGCTGAGGTCATGATGGACGATGAGAACTGTTTTACCAGCTTTTTTAAGGTCTCTCAGCGTGTTCATGATAATCTCTTCACTAACCGAGTCAATCCCGACAAATGGCTCATCTAGAAAGATGTAGTCAGCTTCCTGCACTAAACAGCGGGCAATCAACACACGTTGAAATTGTCCTCCTGAGAGTTGGCTGATTTGGCGATCAGCATAGTCTGAGAGCCCAACGATTTCAAGTGCATCTGCCACTTTTTTCCAGTGGCTGGCCTTTAAGGTGTGAAAGAGTGGGATGGATGGATAGAGTCCCAGAGAGACGCATTCCTTGACCTTGATAGGGAAATTGTAGTCGATATGGATCTTTTGCTCGACATAGGCAACTCGATGTAAAGATTTCTTGAATTCTTTGTCATCGAGAAAGGCCTGACCTTCATGTGGGATAATTCCCAACATACTTTTTAATAAAGTTGATTTTCCAGCACCGTTTGGACCAATAATTCCGGTAATAGTTGGTCCTTGGAGCACTAGTGAAATATTCTTTAGTGCCAACGTTTCTTTGTAGGAGACACTTAGGTTTTCGATACGTATCATACAGTTGTATTCCTCCTGCCTTTTAATATACCTTAAAAAAAAAATTAAGTCAAGTTAATTTTTGAAAAATTTAAAATAATAACTGAAAAATGAAGAAAAAAGAGAAACCATTTTTAATTGCATTCCCAAGTGTTTTTTGCTAAGCTAAGAATAAGTGAAAAAATGAAAGCGAGAACAAGATGACACGTTATCAAGACGATTTTTATGATGCAATCAATGGCGAATGGGAAAAAACAGCTGTCATTCCAGCTGACAAATCTCGAACAGGTGGTTTTATTGACCTTGACGAGGAAATTGAAGAGTTGATGCTGGCGACTACGGACAAGTGGTTGGCGGGTGAAGAGGTTCCAGAGGATGCTATCCTCGCAAACTTTGTTAAGTACCATCGTATGGTACGTGATTTTGACAAGAGAGAAGCAGATGGAATCAAGCCTGTCCTTCCTCTACTTAAGGAATACCAAGACTTGGAGAGCTTCGCAGATTTCACCAGCAAACTGGCAGAGTTTGAACTAGCTGGTAAGCCAAACTTCCTCCCATTTGGCGTATCACCAGACTTTATGGATGCCAGAACCAATGTTCTCTGGGCCAGTGCACCAGGGACTATTTTGCCAGATACGACTTACTACGCTGAAGACCATCCTCAGCGTGAGGAACTCTTGACTCTTTGGAAGGAAAGTACTGCAAATCTTCTCAAAGCCTATGATTTTTCAGATGAGGAAATCGAAGACTTACTAGAGAAGAGATTGGAATTGGACCGTCGTATCGCAGCAGTGGTTCTTTCTAACGAAGAAAGTTCAGAATATGCCAAACTCTACCATCCATATTCTTATGAAGATTTCAAGAAATTCGCCCCTGCCCTACCTTTGGATGACTTCTTCCAAATCGTTCTTGGACAAGTACCAGACAAGGTTATCGTGGACGAGGAACGTTTCTGGCAAGCAGCAGACCAATTCTATAGTGAAGAAGCTTGGCCTTTACTCAAAGCAACCTTGACTTTGGGTGTGGTCAATCTCTCAACCAGCTATCTAACTGACGAGATTCGTGTTTTGTCAGGTGCCTACGGACGTGCCCTTTCAGGTGTGCCAGAAGCACAGGACAAGGTCAAGGCAGCTTATCACTTGGCCCAAGGTCCTTTCAAGCAAGCTCTTGGTCTCTGGTATGCGCATGAAAAATTCTCTCCAGAAGCCAAGGCAGACGTAGAGAAAAAAGTAGCAACTATGATTGACGTTTATAAGGAACGCTTGGCTAAGAACGACTGGCTCACACCTGAAACGCGTGATAAGGCCATTGTCAAACTCAATGTCATCAAGCCTTATATCGGTTATCCAGAGGAATTGCCAGAACGCTACAAGGACAAAGTAGTGGATGAAACTGCCAGTCTCTTTGAGAATGCTCTAGCCTTTGCGCGTGTGGAAATCAAGCACAGCTGGAGCAAGTGGAACCAACCGGTTGACTACAAGGAGTGGGGGATGCCAGCTCACATGGTTAATGCCTACTACAATCCTCAGAAGAACTTGATTGTCTTCCCAGCGGCCATTTTGCAGGCTCCATTCTATGACTTGCATCAGTCGTCTTCTGCCAACTACGGTGGTATTGGGGCTGTTATTGCCCACGAGATTTCTCACGCCTTTGACACAAATGGTGCGTCCTTTGATGAAAATGGTAGCCTCAAGGATTGGTGGACAGAAAGCGACTATGCTGCCTTTAAAGAAAAAACGCAGAAAGTTATCGACCAGTTTGATGGGCAAGAATCTTACGGTGCAACGATCAACGGAAAACTAACTGTATCAGAAAATGTTGCTGACTTGGGAGGAATTGCTGCTGCCCTTGAAGCAGCCAAGAGAGAACCAGACTTCTCAGCTGAAGAATTCTTCCACAACTTTGCTCGTATCTGGCGTATGAAAGGCCGTCCTGAGTTGATGAAACTCATGGCCAGTGTCGACGTGCACGCGCCTGCCAAACTCCGTGTCAATGTTCAAGTACCAAACTTCGATGACTTCTTTATAACCTATGATGTCAAAGAAGGCGACGGCATGTGGCGTTCACCAGAGGACCGTGTGATTATTTGGTAAGACAAAAACCAAGGAAATTATCCTTGGTTTTTTGCTTGTTAGAAAAAGGGATTAAAGGTCTTTTCGTGAGCGATAGTCGTAGCTGGACCATGCCCAGGGTAGACATCGTAGTTAGGGAGGGTGAAGAGTTGCGTCTGAATGCTATGAAGGAGTTGTTCCGTGCTACCTGTAGGAAGGTCTGTCCGACCGATGGTTTCTCGGAAAAGAGCATCTCCGGTCAAGACAAGATGGGCATCAGGAAAGACCAGGGAAACGCCGCCGATAGAGTGCCCTGGGGTTGGTAGAACTGTAAAACAAAATTCCTCAAGCTGGTATTCTTCATGAAAGACAAAGGTGTGCTCTGCAGGTTTTGTGACCACGTCTGCCATATCATCATGACGAGGGAGACCAGAGAGATTATCTACAGGTGTATAAAGCCAGCTAGCTTCACTCTCTGCTACATAAACTGGGGGATTTCCAAAAGTATCACGAACCAAGTCCAGACTCATAATATGGTCGTAGTGGGTGTGGGTCAGGAGAATCGCGCAGACTGGTTTGTTGATTTTTTCGATAGTCTTGCGGATAGCTTTCCAATGGCTACCTGGGTCAACCACAATCAGGTGTTGGTCCCCTTCCAGATAATAAGTGTTTTCATAGGCAATGGGATTCACGGTTTTATGGATTTTCATACTGGCTCCAATCTCAAAGAATGTACTAAACTAAGTATAGCATAGAAGAGAGAAATAAAGTGAAAAGAAAGTCCCTCATTTGTGTTAGAGGGACAATGATCTTATTTAAACTTGAAACCTTCGTAAATGAGTTTTGCTTTGGGATTCTTTTTCTTGATTTGCTTGGCAAGGGCCTTCATCATAGGAAGAGGTCCACACATATAAACAGTAGACTGGTCAGGGATTTCTTCTTGATCCAAAGTCAGGTATCCTTTTTCATTGCTATCGACCAGCTGAAGGTCAAAGTTAGCATTTTGACGGGCGTAGTCACGAAGTAGATCTAGGTAGACAGCATTTTCCTCCCCACGGAAACTATAGTAGAAGCGGACATTTCTGTCTAGGATAGGATGCTCCCGGATATAAGAGATGAAGGGTGTCATTCCAATTCCACCTGCAATCCAGATTTGCTGCTTTGGACCGTGTTCCATAGTCATATGCCCATAGGCGCGATCAACAGCAACCTTGCTACCGACTTGAAGATTGTCATAGATATTCTTGGTGTGGTCACCAGAGTTTTTTATCGTAAAATAAAGAGTTCGTCCTTTTCCTCCAGAGATGGAGAAAGGATGTGGAGCAGTCTCAAAACCTTTTTGGAAAATTTTTAGAAAGGCAAATTGCCCGTATTCGTAGGTGAAAGGATGGCTAAGTTCTATTTCAATTTCAGTCGTATCGTGGTTGAGGCGTTTGATTCCTACGATTTTTCCAAGATAGGTGAAACCGATCTTTTGATAAAGGAAAATAATATAAAAACCTGCAAGCAAGCCTAAAATAGCATAGATTCCAAAGATAAGACCTAGGAAACTAAAGGAGAGGAGACGATTTCCCATGATCATCAAAACATGAAAGAGACCAAAGATATAGGCTAGATAAACCAATCGATGAATCCATCTCCATGCTTCATACTGGATATATTGTCCCAGATAGGCAACCAGAACAATGCTGATAAAGATATAGATAGCGATATTTCCAAACTGTGCGGCCAAATGCGAACCCCAGAGGCCTCCCATGCTAAAGTTGTGTAGGGTTAGTAGGAGAATGGATAGAAAAGCCGTGAATTTATGAGCTAGATACATTTTTTCAAGTCCGTTAAACCAAGCCTCAAGCAAGGGTAAACGGCTAGCTAGTATAAAAGTAAGTGAGAGCGTAGTGAGAGCTAAACCAGGGATTAGAAACTGACTAACACCTGAACTGAGCCAAGCTAGGATAGTCAGAAACATACTAAGCCCGATAAATAAAATACCTTTTAATGATTTCATAGTAGAAGTCCTTTCATGGATTTATCTTATATTGGATGTAATAAGATTTGTTACATTTTAACAAAAAATGAATCTGTAGTCAAGGTTTAGGGTCTCGGCCTCTAAGTCAAATTTTCATGATAATCTATAAATAACGGTTAAGAAATATACTGTTTGATTTGTGTACTTCTTATAGAAATTTTTTTGTTATAACAATGTAAGGGTGGGAAAAATTTAACTTCTACAAAACTCTAAAAAATAAATTGATACATAAAAGTGTATTTTATTTAATTATAAGATAAATAGTTCCGGGAATTTACACGCTATAAACCTACATGAATATTGGTTTTTTAAAGTATTTACCATTAAATTATTTTTGTATTTTTCTAAAATAAAATTATAAAAGTTGTTGAAAAAGATAGGAAAAAGTGTTAGTATGAATATGCATATTGAATACAAGGATATAATCCTTTTAGAATAATGAAATTTAAAGACCATTTTTTGAGTAGGGAAGAAATTTCGTTTTTTTTTCTATATTTCAATATCGATATAATAAAAATAGGAAGGTTGTGTATCTTATGAAGAGTAAGCAACAGGATTTTAGAACGGAGAAATACATTCGATACGGGATTCGAAAGTATAGTTTAGGAGTAGCATCAGTAGCAATTTCAGCAGGTTTGATGTTTTTGGGCAATGGAGCAGTATCAGCGATGGAACTTCAAGGAGCAGATACTAGGCTTGTTTCAACATCGACATTGAATACGGAATCTTCTACGGAAACAAAAACACCTGAAAATTCGATAAAAAAAGAAAAAGAAGTTGCCCTTAAGACGGTTGATAAAACGGATTTAGTTAAAAAAATTACAGAACTTGAAGAGAAAGTAAAAACAGCAAAGAATATAGATGACTTGGTACTAACATCTGCTAAAGAACTATTAGTTTCTGCGAAATCTGTCATCTCAAAAGAGATAGTTGAGCAGGAGGAAGTGGATACTGAACTTGCTAAGATTAAAGAGTTAATTACGGTATTTGCTGAGTCTGTCGAAGTTGGGAAAATAACGGAATCTACAGAAAAAGCAGAAGAAACCAAAGAAACAAAAGAAACTGTTGTACCAGTCCAAGAAGCTAAAAAAATCTTAGAACAAGTTACTTCTGAAGCTGAGGTAACCAATGTTTTAGCAACTGAAGCAGTCCGGAAAAATAAGGTTGAGGGTGAAAACAAAGCGGCGATTGAGGCGGCGGTAGCTAATAATAAGGGAGTTATTGCAGAAACTAAAAAAGTCCTAGCGAATGATGCCCTTACAGCTAAACAAATCAATGATCAATTGTCACGCTTAAATGATTCCATTCTTGCTGTCTACAATGATCTGAAAAAAGCAGGAGTTGGAAATGACTGGAACTTTGGAGTAGCTTTGGCTGCTCAAGATTTCTATGCCGAAGAGGGTTCTAACACAACTCATGCATCGGAAACAAACGCTGCAAATCATACTGGTAAAGATACCTATACAATTCCAGTACAAGAAATTAAATTAATTACGGGTACTGATGCTACAGGGTTAGAGATAGAAGTCTATTCTAATCAGCGGACTGGTGAAGATACCAATGCTGGAAATGGGATGCATACAGAACAGGGTGGAAAAACTGGTCATAACAACAAAGGACGTGTAGACTATCCATTAACCCCTGATGCCGCTAAAAAGTTAGCTGAAGAAGCACCACTTTGGAGAAATAAACTCCGTGCGGATGGGTCAAGAATTTCAAACGCTGCGACGTCAATATACTCTGCTAACGGTGGTTATGAATACCTAGCTACAGAAATTTATGGCTATGGGTATGAACAAGGAGTTGACAGAGTTTATATTAAAGGTTTGAAAGATCGTATTGCAGTTACAGAAAAAGCTAAGCAAGCTGGTTGGAGTCTTACCTCTGTAACACCAACTAACCTTGTACCAGGTGTTGCTTATGATGAGGCGACAGATACCATTCAAGGTAAAGTAATTGCTGGTATTGAAAATGGAGTGTATGACTTACGATTTAATATTACTGCAACGAATACAGATGGGCGGACTGTCACCTTCCAAATTCAGAATCTACGTGCTGGTTGGGTAGGTTGGCAAGATAGCACACCTCCTACAATTCAGTCAGATTCAGCTCGTTATGATAGAACTGTTGGTGATGATGCGAATATCAATCTTCGTTTTCATGATTCTTCGGGAGCTAGTGCGATACCTGGCAATTCAGCAGGAAACTATGACTATACAACTGCTGAAGGTAAAGTAGTTAAAGTTCGTCAAAATTCTTCTAAAGCAGTCACAGGTGTCTCAGGCTACAACACTATAGGAGCAGAATTAGATGATTCTAAAGTGTTGATTCCTGGTACCAACTATACTGTAACAAACAGTACTGCTGAAGAGCAAAAAGCTGCTGGAACCAACATGGGTAATGCTGTCATTGGAGGTAAGGTGACAGAGGCAGGTATCTATACCGTTTCAGTATTTGCTAAAGATTATGATAAATTATCTAATAATACGACATGGAATCAGTCAGGTCAAGAGGCGCACGGTTCTATTACTGTAGTTGTTAAGCCTAAAGTTGAAGTTCAAAACGTTGAAACCTATTCAACAACAGTTCCTGTTAAAATCTCGAAAGGTGCTACAAGTGCTAAGGTTACAATGCCAGATGGAACTGTAACAAACTTGAAAGCCGTTAATAGTAAATGGCTTGTAGATAGTGGTTCAACCAATACAGCGGTTACTGAAAATCAAGAACTAGGTGCTGTAGATTCAAATACCGTCTTTAATATTCCAGTCACGTCAGAGGCAACTGCAAAAGTTGGTGTTGATAATATCAAAGTAGAAGCATCAGCTGAAAATGTTAAGGGAACTTTCTTACGTGATCGAGTTGAATTGAATGGAACTGATGGGCAAAAACACACTGCTACTTTTAATAAGGCTACCGGACACTGGGAGCTACCAAGCGAATATGCTGAAAGTAAAACACTGAATGGTGATGGTACGACAAGATGGACTAAACGTCAAGTGTACACAGAAGCTCAGCTAGACGGTGGTATGAAATTTTATATCTATGAGTACATTCGACAGCTTGATAGCGCTGGGAAAGTGACAAGTGTAGAAACGCCAACTCGTCCAGAAACGATTTATGTTTCTAAGAACACTAATCAAGTAGGTGATGGCATGTCAGTAACTGTCACTTATGACAAACATTCAAATACATGGGCGTCATCTGATGGAACGGAAGTGACTGCTACAAAGCTTGGAAATGACTCTTGGGAAGTTCATACTAAGTCAGGATTTGGTGGGATTATTAGAGGAACGATTGCTACAAATACTGATGTGGCAACTGTTGTAAATACAAAACCAACAGCAACTTCACAAGATTATACTTCAACAAAAGGTACTGCGGTTGACCCTCGTAATGAAGCAAAAGCTGCAGTAAGCATCTCAGACTCTGAAGATACTAAATACGGAAAAACTACCTATATCACTCGAATCACAGTAACATCGCCTTCAGGAGTTCAAAAAGTATTTGATACTAAACAAGATGCAAATAACTACAATATTGCTAGTGGATATAGCTTAAATGAAGTAGGGGTATATACTGTTAAGATTGATGTTATTGATAGTAATGGAAATTACACTACTGAAGCAACAATCGGTGGAACTGAGTCGGGAGTTGATCATGGAGTTGATTCATCAACCGCTACAACAACCTACCATATTACAGTAACTGATACGATTGAAGGGCTTAATGTGACTTCGACTGATATTCAAGGTGCTACTCAAAAAGAAACTCCAACCTTTACATCTGTTGGAGATGAATCACCAGTAAAACCAAGTGCTTCTTCGCCTGCTAAGTTAGTAGATCCAAAAACAGGTGGATTTGTTGATACTCTAACAATTGATGGTCAGGGTACCTACTCAATTAATAATGAAACAGGTGAAGTAACTTTTGTTCCATTGAAGACATTCACCGGTACAGCTACACCTGTCACAGTTTCACTTACTGCAAAATTAGGAAAAGATGCTAATGATACGGATATTACAGCAACTGCTACAGCAACGTATACTCCAACTGTAATACCTGTTAAACCAACTTCTACAGATGATGAGTCTGAAGGACCTAAAGGACAAACACAAAACGGTACACCAACTTTTACTGGTGGTAAAGTTGAAGTAAATGGTGTAGAGAAGACTGTTGAAATTGATGAAAATGTTAAACCAACCTTTGATGATGGCACGACTAAGAAAGTTGTTCCGGGAGAAGGAACTTATACCATTGATGAAAATGGTGTGGTAACTTTCACACCAGAAAAAGACTTTGTTGGAAAGGCTTCAGGAGTTACAGTCAAACGAGTTGATAAGAACGGAACAGAAATAACTGCAAAATACACTCCAACTGTACGTCCAATTACTTCATTTGTAGATACTAAGGGGAATACATTAATTCCAAGCGAAGACGGCGAACAACCGAAGAAAGATATTCCAGGCTACCGCTTCGTAGAGACCAAGAAACTTCCAAATGGAGATACAGAGCACGTTTATGAGAAGGTTAAGACTAGTCATAAGGATAAGGAAGGGAACGAGATTCCAGGCTATCCAAGCGAAGACGGTGAACAACCGAAGAAAGATATTCCAGGTTACCGCTTCGTAGAGACTAAGAAACTTCCAAATGGAG